>JAABVY010000196.1 GCA_011777135.1 Candidatus Zixiibacteriota bacterium
AGTGCGTATCAATTTAGATAATCCCGATCATATATTGAAGCCGGGACTTCCCGCCGATGTGAAGATATTCACTGAATGATTATATATCCAGTTTCATTCCGATGATCAGAGGATATGAATATGTCCCAGTCCGATGCTGTTCTTGCCGAGAAGCTTTCAAAAAGTTATGGTGATATAAATGCGCTTGATGAGATATCCTTTGGGGTAGGACGGGGTGAGATGTACATCATCGTGGGGCCGGATGGAGCAGGTAAATCGACACTTCTGAGAATTCTGGCGGGAATACTGCCATTCGACGCCGGAGAAGTAACAGTTTTCGAAAATATATATCCGGGAGANNAATGAATCTGGGTTACATGCCCCAGCGTTTTGGCCTGTACGAAGATCTTACTGTTCAGGAGAACCTCAGGTTCTTCTACAGGCTATATAATCTTCCACGCAAGGAACGGGAGCATGTCTTTGGACGCATGTACGAGTTTTCCGGTCTGGAGCAATTCAGAAAGAGACTGGCGGGGGCGCTGTCGGGAGGAATGAAACAGAAACTGGGATTGAGCTGCGTGCTTCTTCATGAACCTTCACTCTTACTCCTGGATGAACCCACCAACGGAGTCGATCCCTACTCCCGCCGAATTTTCTGGAATATATTGAATGAATTTAAGGAACAGGGAATGACAATTGTGGTAGCCACGCCTTTTATGGACGAAGCTGAACGGGGCGATAAGGTACTCCTGATGATGGACGGCCGCGAACTGGCATCAGGGACGCCATCCGAGATCAAAGCACTCTGGACCGAATCGCTGTATCAGGCGCCATGCCGAGACAGCCGTGAGGCGAAGAGTGTGCTGGATGAATCAGATTTGGTCAAGTATTCCATTCTGTTTGGAAATAAAATTCACTTCGTACCGAACTCAAAGGAAGATTTGGAGAAGATCAAGAATCTGCTGGAGGACAGGAGTCTTCTCTCCGGCGAGATTCATAAAATAGAACCTGAACTGGAGGACCTTTTCATAAACCTGGTGAAAAATGAGTGAATATGCAGTCGACATCAATGACCTTACGCGCAAGTTCGGGGACTTCACCGCTGTCGATCATATCAATCTGGAGGTGCGAAAGGGTGAGATATTCGCTTTTCTTGGACCCAATGGCGCAGGTAAATCGACCACAATAAAAATGCTGACGGGTCTTTTGCTCCCGACATCAGGTAACGGCACTGTCGGCGGTTTCGACATTATGCATGAATCGGAGAAGATCAAGCAGAATATCGGCTATATGTCGCAGAAATTTTCGCTCTATAACGATCTTACTCCCGAGGAAAATCTGTCATTTTTCGGCGGTGTCTATGGTGTCAGGGAGAAAATACTCGCAGAGCGCATAGCGAACCTGTTTGNNGCGAACCTGTTTGAAAGTACGTCTATCGGAAGGCACCGAAAGTCGCCGACAGCAAACCTCCCCCTGGGATTGAAGCAGCGCCTTGCACTTGAATGCGCGCTTCTGCATGATCCCTCGATTCTATTTCTGGATGAGCCGACTGCGGGAGTCGATCCGATGGCGCGCCGTGGATTCTGGGATATTATTTATGAAGCCTCGAAGAGAGGCACGACGATATTCCTGACAACTCACTATATGGACGAGGCCGAGCATGCGGATCGTGTCGGAATGATCTTCAGCGGCAGACTCAAAGCAATCAATACCCCGGAAGACCTTAAAGCAAATTTTACAGGTGGAAGAATATTCCAATTTGATACCGATGACCTGGTGACATCACTTAAAAAGCTTGAGCAAAGCGAGGAGGTTCATGAGGTCACTGTTTTCGGCAAAAGCATTCATCTCACCATGCCGGAAAANNGAACCGCGCCCTCGCTGGAGGATGTCTTCATAAGCCTGACCTCGGAGGACAGCAAAGCATGAATCCGATCAGAATCATGGCGCTTGCGCATAAGGAAGTTATTCAAATAATTCGCGACCCGCGCGCTCTGGCCCTGGCATTCATTCTTCCCATGATTCTGCTGTTTCTATTCGGCTATGCTATAACACTCGATATAGAAAATATTCCCTTTGGTGTTTTGGATTACGACAAATCCAATATGAGCAGAAGCCTGATTTCCGATTTTGTATCCAGCAATTATTTCAATCATAAATTCGATATAAAGAAATCAGAGCAAATCGACAGCCTGATTCAGCTCGGAGAGGTTAGAATCGTACTGGTGATCCCGTCTGATTTTTCGGAACAACTTAAGCAGGGAGAGACAGCCGATCTGCAGGTTATTGTCGACGGGGCCGATGCCAACACGGCCAATATTGCTATCGGCTATACCGAGAGCATAGTCGGCGCCCGCAACCAGAAGATGCTTGCGGAGGTTTCAGGCAGATCGATAGACCCGCCCATCAACATGGAAGTACGTTTCTGGTACAACCCCAACCTGCGCTCACAGAACTACATCATCCCCGGGTTGATTGCGCTTATCATGACAGTAGTATCCGCCCTCCTGACCTCGTTGACGATTGCACGGGAATGGGAACGGGGGACTATGGAGCAGATCATTACGACCCCGGTTACCTCCCTTGAACTTGCAATTGGCAAACTTATCCCCTATTTCGTAATTGCTATTATAGATGTAATCATCGCCGCTGCGGTCGGGACTATTATCTATGATATACCATTCCGCGGGAATCTATTAACATTACTCGTATTCTCTTCGCTATTCCTGTTTGCAGTCCTGGGCATAGGTTTTCTGATTTCGGTTGCGACGAAGTCCCAGCAGGTGGCTTACCAGGTTGCGATGCTGGCGTCCTTTCTTCCAACCTTTCTTTTCTCCGGCTTTTTGTTTCCGATCTCGTCAATGCCTCAATGGCTGCAGTATGTGACCCTGATAATTCCGGCCCGCTATTATGTTACAATCGCGCGGGACCTGTTCTTAAAGGGAGCGGGATTCAGAAGCCTTTATATCGAAGGGCTGGTGCTTTTTGGCTTTGCCGTATTCATGGTGTTTGCCTCAGCGATG
>JAABVY010000265.1:0-28591 GCA_011777135.1 Candidatus Zixiibacteriota bacterium
GAGCTTTATCCTGATCGTTGTGCTTTTGGCAATACTGACTTATTCGATTTCGGATACGATTTTTTACCTGATTACCGGTTACCCTCCGGCATTATTGACAAGATTCGGGATACATCTGTTATTGCTTCCACTGGTGGCGGGTGTGTCCTATGAGCTATTGAAATTATCGGGCAGAACCCGTGACAATAAACTCACACAGATTATGATCCAGCCCGGTCTGTGGCTGCAGAGAATCACCACCCAGGAGCCGGACCTGAGCCAGCTCGAGGTTGCCATGGCGGCGCTGCGCTCCTCGCTGGGGATGGAACCTGTCGTAAAAGTAGAAGCAGAAGAGGCCAAGTAAGTATGATAGATATCGTAAACAGCCTGGAAGCCAAGCTGGAAAAACTGGACAAAAAGCTCTCTGACCCGGCGGTGCTTTCCAACCAGAAGAAGGTCAAAGAGATTTCGCGCGAGCGCAAGGAGTTGATGGAAATCCTCGAGGTTGGACGCGAATATAAAAAAGTCTATCAGACTATCAAGGATGACGAGAAGGTCAGGCGCGAGGAATCCGATAAGGAGCTCCTGGAAATGATTCATGCCGAGCTGGAGGAGCTTCGTCCCAAACTCGAGGAGCTGGAGGAGCAGTTGAAGCTTCTTCTGGTACCCAGGGATCCCAATGATGTAAAGAACACCATCATGGAAATCCGTGCCGGGACCGGAGGTGAGGAGGCCGCTCTTTTTGCGGCCGATCTCTTCCGCATGTACCAGCGCTATATCGAGGAGAACGGCTGGCGGCTGGAGGTCATGACCTCCAATCCCACCGGAGTGGGTGGATTCAAGGAGATAATCTTCCTGGTCGAAGGTGAAGGGGTCTATGGTAATCTTAAGTTCGAGTCGGGGGTACATCGAGTACAGCGTGTCCCCGAGACCGAGGCCTCGGGACGAATTCATACTTCTGCGGCATCAGTGGCGGTTCTTCCCGAGGCTGAAGATGTCGATATCGATATCGATCCGAATGACCTGCGTATCGATGTTTACAGGTCATCCGGCCCCGGCGGACAATCAGTAAATACCACCGACTCCGCTGTGAGAATCACCCATATTCCCACAGGACTGGTGGTCAGCTGTCAGGATGAGAAGTCCCAGCTCAAAAATAAGAACAAGGCCATGAAGGTTTTGCGCGCCCGTTTACTGGACAAGGCCACTGCCGAGCAAAATGCCGCTAGAGCCAGCCAGCGAAAGGCGCAGGTATCCACCGGCGACAGGTCAGCCAAGATCAGAACATATAACTTTCCTCAGGGAAGGCTGACCGATCACAGAATTGGATTGACACTATACAAACTTGATTCTATAATGGAGGGCGAACTTGATGAGGTCATCGAGGCATTGAAAATCGAGGACCGAGCCGAAAGACTGAATGAGATCGAGGTGGCCTGAAGGGGGGATGATGAAGCCGTACAAGATNNTCATATCGAGAGAAAGGCTTATTCCGAGGGACTTGTCCTGTCTCACGAGTTCAATCATATCTGTTATGAAGATGACGGCGATGTGGTAATCACAGTCGGGGTCGAAGGCGGAAGCCTTCCTGAAGGCAACAGCATTGGCTTTTTTTACAAGCCGGCGCGCCTTTCCGGACAGGAGGGGGAAATAGCCTATACCCGTTACGAGATGAGGCGGGCTTTCAACAATCCGGATTGCTATGAAATCACCATTCCCCGCGGTGAAAAAGGGGACAAGGTGCTTTATTATATTGAATTGGATGATGCCGGTGGAAATGAGATTGCCACCCTGACTTCTGAACAAGGCGCAGGGGATACCGGAGAAACATGGCTCATGTTCGCAAATAGGAGACACTCATTTTTATTTGTGGGGCATGTTTTAGTTATGCTGGCCAGTTTTTTATTTGTTTCGCTTGCCTTTCTGACATCATTATCCAATCTTAAGAACACAGAGAATAATATAATTCTGGGAAAACAGATTCTATGGGCGGTTATTTTTATTTTAATCGGGCTCGTACCATTGGGAATTGTGTTAAATAGTCAGATGTATGGAACCTACTGGCAGGGTCTGCCTTTAGGAAATTATATAACCGGCAGCTTGGGATTTGCTATATTTGCTTACTGGTTGATTATGCTGATTTTGATGAAAGGTTCGGCCTTCATGTCTGACCCATCAAAGAATGTCCTTTCGCCCTCGGGAATGCGGCTTTTGACGGTAATCGGTTTTTTAATTACTGCTGTCGGTTATCTGGTTCCGCATGGGATAGGAGAATTTTAACGCATGCCCATGAATGATCTACATACTCTTGCCCTTGATGAAGCGAAACGGCTGGGCGCGACATACGCTGACTACCGTCAGGAGGATATAACCGAACAGAGCTTATCGGTTTCTGATGGTTCGCCTGAACTTTTGAATAAGTCATACTCCACCGGTTTTGCGATCCGGGTGATCGCAGATGGCGCCTGGGGCTTTGCGGCCGATTCGATCGTTAATGAGGATTCCATAAAGAAAACGGTCGCGACGGCGGTGGAGATAGCCAGAGCCTCGGCCAAAATCAACAAATCGGCTCTGGAATTAGCGGACAGGCCTGTTTATGAGGACAGCTATACCACTCCATTTGAAAAAGATCCGTTTGCGATTCCATTGTCCGAAAAGATCGAGTTTTTGAGCGAGCTGGAGAGAATGATGCGGATCGATTCGCAGATAAATTCGACCTCAGCTTTTATGACATTTATCAGAACGCAGAAGTTCTATGCCTCTCTGGACGGCTCAAGAATCAGCCAGGATATTTATCAGGCCGGATGTGGAGCCTCGTGCGGCGTTATCAAGTCGCACAGGGACAGAAGCGAGAGATCGTTCCCGACTCCCAACGGTCAATGGATCACCGGCGGGTATGAGATTATGGATGTGTTCGATTTCAAGAATGAACTTCCCAGGATCGCGCAGGAGGCAGTTCAGCTTCTGAGTGCAAAAGATTGTCCGCAGAAAGAAATGGATTTGATTTTGGGGGGCGATCTGGTTTCGCTACAGATTCATGAATCGGTCGGGCATCCACTTGAACTTGACAGGGTCTTCGGGTATGAGCGCAATTTCTCGGGAGTATCCTTCGCAACGACCGACAAGCTCGACAGCTTGAAATATGCCTCGGATATTATGACATTTGTAGCGGATTCGACATATCCGGGAGGGCTGGCCACTTATGCTTATGACGATGAGGGTGTCAAGACTGAACGTGATGTGCTGATTGACAAGGGGATCCTGGTAAATTATCTCTCTGACAGGGAGACAGCATATAGAATCGGTAAGAAATCGACCGCCTGCGCCCGTGCCGAGGGCTGGATGAATACGCCGATTGTGCGAATTCCGAATATCCTTCTGCTGCCTGGAGAAAGTACGTTGGATGAAATGATTTCGGGTGTTGATGATGGTATATATGTGATCGCTCCTAACAGCTGGTCAATTGATGACAACCGCGAGGGATTTACTCTGGGCGGCGAAGTCGGCTGGGAGATAAAGAACGGCAAGCTCGGTGAGATGGTCAAGTCGCCGCGATATTCGGGCAATACGGTGGATTTCTGGAACTCCTGCGATGCTGTGGGAAATTCCGACAGCTGGGTACTGTGGGGCACACCTAACTGCGGAAAGGGTCAGCCCGGACAGAACATGAGAACCGCGCAGGGATGTTCACCCTGCAGATTCAGGAAAGTGAAGGTCGGATAGATTTATGCCTGAAAGATCAGAAATATTGAGCCGGGATTATATACTATCGACTTTCAAGAAAGCCCTGGAATTTTCGAAAGCCGATCAGACCGAGATTGTGCTTGAGTCGGAAGAGCTTTCACTAACACGCTTTGCCGACAGCAAAATCACTCAAAATTTGACTACTGCAGACAATAAGGTTGTGGTTCGCACGATAGATGGAAAGAGGATTGGTGTCTCGGTTTCCAACAGCCTTGATCTGGATAATATAAAGCAGGCAATTAAGGCGGCGCAGGAGATCAGTTCTGTGCAGACTCCGGATGAACAATTTGTTTCCTTACCACAGTCTCCCGCCGCACTGCCGGTAGATGCGTATAAACCGCTAATTTTTCTGCGCTCGATCGCGCCGAAGCTATCGGCAGCATCAATGATGTCGCCGTGAAGGATAATCTGCTGTCATCCGGGGCATATAGAATTACCACCGACCGTGCAGCGGTTGTAAACTCTCTGGGTACGGAGCAGTATTTCGAGGGCACCAAGGCGGAACTTTCGCTGACCCTGTCAGGTGATGAGGACAATTCAGGCTATGCCATCGGGTATAATCGTGATGTAGAAATGATTGATCCGATCCTATTGGCGGAGAAGGCTGCTGACAAGGCAGTAGGGTCGATAGATCCAATCAAATTAGAATCAGGGCAGTATACGGTGATCCTCGAGCCGCCCGCGGTGGGGCAGATGGTTCTTCTGTTTTCTTTCCTGGGCTTTGGCTGTAAGACATATATCTCACAGCGTTCGTTTATGAGCGGTAAAATCGGCCAGCAGATAGTCGGAAATAATATTACATTTATAGAGGATCCGTACAATGACCGCATGCAGGGTATGCCATTCGGATATGAGGGCGTTCCCCGTCAAAAAGTTTTCCTGATTGAAAATGGAATTGCCCGCGGAGTGGTCTGGAATTCCTATTATGCCAATATTGCCGGAGAGAAGTCAACCGGCCATGCCCATCCGGCTTACAAGACATTTTCTCCGTATCCTAAAAATCTGGTCATGGGTGAAGGTAAGAGCAGTGTGGAGGAGATGATCGCCTCGACCGAGAGGGGAATTTATATCACACATTTCTGGTATGTGAATTATCTCAATCCGATGCGCACGATGGTTACCGGCACTACCCTTGACGGCACTTTCCTGATCGAAGACGGAAAGATTTCCAAGCCGATTGTGAATATGCGTATGGCCCAGTCGATCCAGGAGATGCTGCAAAGCTGCAGCATGATCTCGGCTGAGAGACAGCTTTATCCGCAATATTCGGTGGTCATGTTGCTGCCGTATCTCAAAGTTGAAAAATTCAATCTTGCGGCGGAGGAGGCCTAAATGGTCGGGCGCAGAGATTTTATCAAAATTATGGGGTTGAGCGCAACCGCGATAATGCTTGCTCCGGACAGCTTGATTTTTGCAGAGCCATCCGAGCTTCCCGGACATAGGCAGCCGCGCCGGATACTATACGGCGACAAATACCATGGATGTTCGGGCTGGAGCTGCTGCGATGATCACAATCTTCCTTCTGAAATATTATAATTTATGCCTGTCAGATTAATCGATCTCATAAATTCGTCAGATAAGATTCTCGATGTTGCCGGGGTGGAGGCACCGCGCCAGAATGTGGAGCGGATGCTGGAGAGAATACTGGGGCTGAGCAAGGTCGATTTATATCTCGATCCTAAACGTGAAATCTCTGATGAAGATGCCGCGCAACTGAGGGGCCTGATCGATCGTCGGTTAAACAATGAGCCGCTGCAGTACATACTGGGCGAAACCGAATTCTATGGCATAAGGTTGAAATGCGATAGGCGCGCACTGATCCCCCGTCCGGAAACAGAATTTGTGGTGTCGAAGGGATTGAACTTGATAAAAGGGAGAAAGGGCTTGAATATACTCGATCTGGCCTGTGGTTCGGGAAATATTTCGGTTGCAATGGCGGCCAGCAATCCCTACCAGAATTATTATGCTTCTGATTTATCCCTGGATGCGGTGGCACTGGCAAAGGTGAACGCCGAGTTGAATGATGTCTCTGACAGAATAGAATTTCATCAGGGAAACCTATTTGAACCGTTTAAAAAGAAAGAGATAATCTTCGATATGATCCTGGCGAATCCGCCTTATATCAAAGAAAGTGAGCTCGAAATACTTCATGAGCAGGTCAGGAAATATGAACCACAACTGGCGCTGACTTCCGGGCAGGACGGACTCGACTTCATCAGACGGATGCTTCTTGAGGCTCCGGACTACATGAAGCCGGAAGGACACCTGATTTCCGAGGTTGCCTTTGACCAGATGGACACGATTAAGGATCTTGTGGAAAGCGAAACGGAATTTGATGTTGATGAGGTTATCCGAGACTATTCCGGAATTGAGAGGGTAATCGTACTGAAATTAAGCGGGTAGAATCAGCTGTTTGAATTGGACTGCGTCTTCCTGTCATCCAGGTATTTCCTGTATTTTTCATAGACATATTTGTTTTCATACCATTTGATGATTTTATCCAGAAGCCAGAATGGTCCCATCACCAGAAGATAAAAGACGGAAATATAAAAGAATATTATCAGGGTCGGCAGAAATCCAATCCAGGCGATGTATACCAGTGCAATCAGGAAGCTGAAAATGAACGCTACCCCGGCGTGCTTTTTTCTTTTCAGGGCCAGGAAATGGTAGCCGATAAAGGTGGGTATAGAAAAGGGTATTACCAGAAACAAAAGCAGCGAATCCAGTATTCCCCGCGCAAAAATATCAAAGTCAGAACTCATGCCTTCCATCTCTATACCTCATTAAGTATATATGAAATCCTCAATGCAAAGTTTAATAAAAAATGGAATGCTTTGGTTTCCGGTTTTCGCCAAAGTCAGTTCAGGATTCAATACCTGTGTGGGCGATACGCCAGGCCCGGAATTAGAAAATTGTGCCTCTCATGGTAGATCCTAAGCTCACCGCGCAGTATTAAATGCGCTTAATCATATATGGATAACTAATTTACGACTCATCCTTTGAATGCCCGATTGGAGGTCGTTTATTATTAAAGGACAAATGTAACTCTATAGCAGATATGAGATAAGACCATTGACTGAGCCTACTCAAGTGTAATTCCCAAAGATACTGTCGATTAATGGATTGTGTTTTCTGGTTTTTGTTTTTATTTGCGAAAAGATACCGGCTTTTTTATTATGACTTTATGGACAAGAAGATGTATGCACCGTGGAGAGAGGAGTATATCCTCGGCCCCAAGGAAAAGGGCTGCCTGTTCTGCCGGATTTTCAGAGAGAAAACAGACAAACAGAATTTCGTGCTGTATCGGGGAAATAGAGTGTTTATAGTCATGAACCGATATCCCTATGTTTCAGGGCATCTTATGGTTGTGCCCAACCGTCATATCGCTCATATAGAGAAGCTTCCCCGGTCGACATCAGAAGAATTGATGTATGAGACTCAACGTGCTGTGAAAATACTCAAGCAGACTCTGAGACCGCACTCTCTGAATATTGGAATCAACCTGGGCCATCAATCCGGTGCGGGAGTCCCGGGCCATCTGCATCAGCATATAGTCCCGCGCTGGCATGGGGATACAAACTTCTTATCGGTAATTGGAAATACAAGGGTGGTTTCCGTGTCGCTTAAGACCGTTTATGGACAGCTGGTGAAACCGTTTCAGGAATTCGAACTGTGAAAAGAAGGAGAATACCGACCAAAGCGGAGCTTTTGAAGCTCCAGAAGACATATCGCACTGATAAGAAGATCGGTGAGGCCCTGGGCGGGGTTCCCGAATACCTTGTTGCTTATTGGCGGCGCAAAAAAGGTGTCCCCAAGCACTCTTTTCCAAAGTACTCTGAATCACAAATACGCGAATTATGGGAACGATATGGTGATGATTTTCACTGCGGACGTGAACTGGGTATTTCCAAGGCCGCTTTTTACAGGTGGCGAGATATATATGGGATCAAGGAAAAGCCGCAGGCGCTCAAGCTTGAACAGCTGGAATTGAGTTTCGGTTGGGAGACCAAGCTGGGTCCCAACGGGAGCTATGTTGAATATTACCAGACGGCTTATCAAAAAATACTGGCGCGTGCCTGCGGGAAACAGATGGTTCAGCCGGGAGACATAATCCGGATCACACCAGACCTGATTATTCTTCCGGTGAGTCTGGCGTCCGCTAATCTGGATCCCAAAATCGAGCAGAAATGCTGGTGGTACAAAGGGAATGGTTTCTGTAAATCCGATCTGCCGTCAGGAAAATCTGCGCGGCTTCTTAACGGTGTGCTGGATATCCTGAGTAAAGGACAGGTTAAACCCAATCAACTGATTGCAACTACTTTTCCTGAGGTTAATGCCCTGGGTGCATATTCGGCGGCGGTTGTGAATCTGGACGAGAAGCTGGCCTCAGCCGCACTGGAGGGACAGGTTGAGCTGGTGGTGCCGCCCGCAATTAAGGTGACCATCTCCGGTCGAATGCAGAAAGACTTCTCTGTGGTGGATCTTCTGGGGCGCTTTTTCAAGAATTTTCCGCCTGATTCCTTCAAGGGAATGATGATTGAGTTTTCCGGAGCGGGGACCGAGAAGCTTTCCGGTGAGGAGAAGATGGCGCTCTGCTATATGGCACGGCTGGCGGGCGCTGAGGGAGTCTTTTGCTTATTCGATGAATCTACGCGGAAATCACTTGCCCAGAGGACGAAGGTTCAGGACAAAATCTATTTCTCTGACCGCAAGGCCCATTATGAATCGCAGTTTCATTTAAATTCAGTGGGATTGGTAAACTACGTATTTCCTGAGGGAAAAATATTTATTTCCAGGGAGGCCGGCAATCTTAGCTCGATCCGGCCGGATACAGTCTTTATCGGCGGTCCCTGCGGAGGTACGGCTGGTCTGCTAAAGTCCATTGCCGACCAGGCCCGTGGAAGGCGTCTGCAGAAAAATGTGTCATGTTATATATCTGCCCTGACACAGGAAGATCTGTCTGAAGGAATCAAAAAGAAATCAATTCAGACTCTGGTGGATTATGGCTGCCAGTTACTGCCGGTGGGTATGTCCCTGAATGATTTTTTGAAAATCGTAAATGTCAAGGGCACGGTACTTTCAGTGCCGGACTTCTCGCCTCTTAAAAATGATGATCTGAAACTGATATTCTGCTCCGGTGAAACCGCGATTGCGGCAGCGGCATCCGGAAAAGCAGACTGATTAATCCCACTTTTTCAGCTTAAACTGTCCCCCGGAAAACTCGACATAGGTGAAGTTTTCGATCCAGTCCCCGGTATTGAGGTAAGTGCCGTTTTCAAATGAGATCTCTTCGGGGACATGAGTATGAGCCATGATGACAGCGTCATAACCGGCATCAAGCTTCTTCCTGGCATATCGCCTGTATTCCTTGAGGAATATCTCTTTGGGACGCTTCTGGGTATGTCCGCGCGATCTTCCCGAGACGAATTTTGCGAGGGGTATTCCAAGGTCAGGCGGCAACAGGCTGTAAAGAAAGATATTGAAGCGGTTACGCAGGACCTTTTTCATAACCCTATAGCTGCGGTCTCTGCTTGCCAGACCGTCGCCGTGAATAATGTGCACCTTCTTGCCATCCAATTCGATATTGAGCTGGTCGCGATAGATATTGAAGCCCACCTCTCTGGCGAGAAAATCGCCCAACCAGAAATCATGATTGCCGGTTATATAGTACAATTCAGTACCGTTTTCATGAAGCTGGGCCAATTTGAGAATGATATTGAGATGCCCCTTGGGAACGGCGTGTTTATATTCGAACCAGAAGTCGAAAAGATCTCCAACTACAAAAAGTCGGCTGGCACTGTCCGCCGCCATATCCAGAAATTTGCCCAGTTTCTTTTTTTTAACCGCTTCCCGCTCGGGGAAATGTTCGCCCAGATGAATATCGGAAATAAACAGGACTGACATGCCTTGAGTATAGTTGAGGATTTATTTTTTTGAAAGTATTTTTTTGTGGGTGTGTCAGATATATGGATCAATGTCTACTTTTTCACGTTAATTAAAGGGCGTTATATTGAGCGTTTGCGTTTTTTCTTGAACATTCATAGAATGAATTGTTTAACTGTATGAGCTTGCGGGCAAATGGCCTGCAGGCCATACAATAAAGGGAACTGCCGGGGATTAATCTCGTTTAAAAGGACTGGAAGGGTTTATGGATGCATTCAGAATCAGGGGAGGCCGTAGATTAGAGGGCCATCTCCGTGTAAACGGCTCAAAGAACTCCGTTCTACCGATTTTGGCCGCTTCTATTCTTGCCGACAAGGGCAAATCGATTATTCACGATATTCCGGATTTGCGGGATATCAGGACGATTTTGCAGCTGCTCGAAGCGATCGGATGTAAGATCAACTGGGACAAGAAGGAAAAAACTGTGGAAATTGATGCCGAAAACCTTACAGATTATGTGGCTCCATACGAGCTGGTCAGCAAGATGCGGGCGTCATTCCTGGTGCTGGGACCGCTTCTGGCTCGTCTGGGCAAGGCCAAAGTCTCTCTGCCGGGGGGATGCTCCCTGGGGCAGCGTCCGGTTGACTTACATATTAAAGGATTTAAGAAGCTTGGCGCTACGGTGGTGGAGGAGGCCGGCTATGTGCTTGCCGAATGCGATCGCCTGGATGGGGGTTCTTTTTGCTTTGATCGCCCTTCTCATACGGGCACGGAGAATATCATGATGGGCGCAGTTACTGCGTCGGGAACGACAACGATCATTAACGCCGCCATGGATCCCGAAGTCGTGGATGTTGCCAATTTTTTGAACAGTATGGGCGCTTCTATTGAAGGCGCCGGCACCGCCACGATAACCATAAAAGGCGTGAAAAAGCTTACGGCTATTGAACATAAACCGATCCCGGATCGTCTTGTAGCCGGGACCTTTATGGCTGCGGTTGCGGCTTCCGGCGGGGAAGCTACGCTCGAAAATGTGAAACCGTCTCATCTTGGAATAGTCATCCAGAAATTTAACGAAATGGGATGTGTAATAGAATTTAATCATGACCGACTAACTATTAGAGCACCAAAACGTTTAAGGGCCGTAGATATTGTGACTATTCCTTATCCCGGATTTCCGACCGACCTGCAGGCCTGTATAATGTCTATGGCGACCATGGCGGAGGGGACGACCCGAATCAGGGAAACTATTTTTGAAGACCGCTTTTCGCATGCCATGGAGCTGATTCGTCTGGGTGCAAAGATAACGATTTCGGGCGATACGGCCACGATTGAGGGTGTGGAAAACCTGTCGGGAACTAATGTCATGGCTTCCGATATCAGGGCCGGTGCTGCCATGGTTGTGGCCGGACTTGCGGCCGAGGGTGAAACAGAGGTGAAAAGAGTTTATCATATAGACAGAGGCTACGAGAATTTCGAAGAAAGTATGGCCGCGGTTGGCGCGGACATAGAAAGAGTAAAAGATTAATTTAAGATAGATGAGGTTTATTATGCGAGTACTCAAGATTCTTTTGCCCGCGCTTTTACTGGGAGTACTGCTGACAAGTTCTGGTTTTGGCCAGGAGGTATATTTCGGCAAGAACAAGGTCCAGTATCGTGACTTTGACTGGGAATATATTCAAACGCCGAATTTCGATATTTATTTCTATGCTGAACAGCTGGAATTGGCCAAGTTTGCCGCTGAAGAATTGGAAAAGGCCTATGAGATTGTGGCCGAGGATATGAAATACTGGCCTCGAAATCGATTTCCGGTCTTTCTATACAACGCTCCAAATGAATTCCAGCAGACGAATATCGTGGCCTCGATTCTGCCGGAAGGAGTGGGAGGTTTCACGGAGGCATTCAAGAACCGCATGGTATTTCCGTTCAATGGCTCTTACGAAGATTTTCGGCATGTACTGCATCACGAGCTGACACATGCCTTTACCTATGATCTGCTTTATGGCGGGGCAATTGGGTCGATGTTCTCGCGGCGTGCCCTGTTCCAGCTGCCGTTGTGGTATGCCGAGGGTTTTGCGGAATATTCGTCCAGACTGGAATGGGATGTTTTCGGCGATATGTTTATGCGTGACGCTACCATCAACGATTATATCCTGCCCCTTGATTACATTGGCGGTTATCAGGCTTATAAGCAGGGGCATCTGATGATGGTTTATATCGCTGATAAGTACGGCGAGGAGAAAATCTCCGAACTGCTTTTCAAGGGCAAATCCTACCTGAGTATGGATAAAGCGATAAAGAAGACTCTGGGTCTCGAGACTGATGAATTCGACGAGGATTTTGCGAAATACTGCCGGCGTATCTACTGGCCCGAGCTATCCAAACGAAAGGAAGCCGAGGAGTTTTCAAAGAGGCTGACCGATCATGAGGAGGAGGGCTCATATTACAATGAAAAACCGGTTATCGCTCCTACCGGCGACAAGCTGGCGATATTCACCGATAAGAATGGATATACAGAGATCATCTTGATTTCGGCTGTCGATGGCGAGGTTCTCGAGGAACTGGTAAAGAGCAGCCGTTCGGCCGATATAGAGTCCCTGCATTCATTTGTTTCGGGTATGTCCTTCTCGCCTGATGGCAAATATCTTGTATTTGTTTCCAAGTCCCATGGCGAGGACCAGCTCAGAATTTTTAATATTGATAAGAAAGACGTTGTCAAAAAGCTCAAAGGTGAGTTTGTAAGTATAGTGAATCCAACCTGGGGAGGGGCTGATTCCAATAAGATCGTTTTCACCGGATTGCGCAATGGCCAGAATGATCTTTACATGATTGATGTCGAGACCGAAGAGCTGATCAGGCTGACAAATGACTTTTATGATGATACCGAGGCTTCATTTTCACCTGACGGGCGCTACATCGCATTTGCCTCGGACCGTTACCCGGACAATCCCATGATTGATCCTGAGATACTGGATTTTGAATACGGCTATTACAATATCTTTCGCTATGATCTGGCTACCGATGAAATCGCGGCTGTGACACGCGGGATTGACCAGAAGCGCAGTCCGACCTGGTCTCCGGACGGCAAGAAGCTGGCCTTTACAGCCGATTACAATGGAATCATGAACATGTATGTCAAGGATCTGGAAAGCGGCGACCTTTTCCCGGTTACCGATGTGCTTACAGATGTTAAGTCTCCGCACTGGTCACCGAAGGGTGACAAGATAGCATTTTCCAGCTTCAACAACCGCGGCTATGATATCTTTTTGATGACCAAGATCAAGCCGGTTGCCGATTCGCCGGACGAGCTCGAAAAGACGGCGCTGTATAAGGGTGAGATGACCGCGCCTCTTGAGTTTGTTACAGAAGATCTTTCTGCTGAGGATGAGAATCTTGTCGAAAGCGACACGTCTCAGGCGCAGGCGGAAGAAAGCGCTGAAAGCGATGAGGAAGAGGAGGAGGCGCGGCAGGATTATGGTGATTATGTCTTCCGTTCGGGCAGTGAAGACACAATGCCCATGCCTTCGGATTCCTCGGATGCCACCTTCGATGCGGATTCTGTTCAGGCCGAGCGCGATTCACTTTACGGCATGAATGAGAATGGTGAATACGATGTCAAGGACTACAAGACCAAGTTCACCCCGGATTTCGTGGCCGGAGGAGTATCCTACGATACATTCTTCGGGCTGCGCGGACAGTCAGTGATGGTGATTTCCGATTATCTCGGTAATCATCAGTTCCTGATCTTTACCGATTTGGTGAATACGATAGACCAGACCAACTTCCAGGTATACTATTTGAATAATACCAATCGCATCGATTGGGGCGGCGGAATCTATCACACAAAATACTACTATATTGATGCTATAGACCGTCTATTCTCGGACCGGTATTACGGCGGTTTGTTCTCAGCCGCATACCCATTCAGCACGTTTAGGCGTCTGCAGCTCGATATCTCGCATCTATATATTGACCGCAAGTATTATGATGAGCCCTTCGATGATTCGTATAATCGAAATACAACAGCCACACTTTCCTATGTTTTCGATAATATCCTCTGGGGTATAACAGGGCCGTTCGATGGCACGCGATACAAGCTGAAACTTGAAAGAACCCTGGATATTTATAACAGTTCGATATCCTACTGGTCTGCAAGCCTGGACTACCGAAAGTATATCCCGCTGGGCGGACGCATATCGACCGCCATCCGATTTGCAGGAGGCGCATCCAGCGGTTCCAATCCCAAGCGCTTTTTCCTGGGCGGAAACACTAACTGGATCAAGAATATAGAAGTCGACCAGAATATTTACAACGTCGATAACCTGTACTTCTCGGAAGTTATCACGCCTTTGAGAGGGTATGACTACTATGAGATCGGCGGACGGAAATTCTTCCTGACAAACATTGAGTTGCGGTTCCCGCTTGTCGATTATCTTATCACCCGCTTCCCGCTCCCGCTGTTCTTGAGCCGTATTAATGGAGCACTGTTCTGGGATATGGGTGCGGCCTGGGATGTGAACACGGAGTTTAAAGGCGGAGACGGCACTGAGAACCGTTTAAATCACATCAAGGCTGCCTTTGGCTGGGGCGCACGTATTAATCTTGGTTTCCTGCTCTTGAGATTCGNNCAAGTCCGCGTTACTATTTCTCGCTTGGAGCGGAATACTGATACATAACGGATTATGTAAAGGCCGCCCATTAATGGGCGGCCTTTTTTTTGTGGAGCAAAGATTTGGTTGACATCGGGCCGTATTTTGTGTAAATGTCCTCTTTACTCGAGGAGAAGATGATGAAAGAACCTGAAGTAAATCTCGAACTTGGCCTACAGCATGGCCTTTCTGAAGAAGAATATAACCGCATGGTCGAAATCCTTGGGCGGGTGCCCAATTATACCGAACTGGGTATATTTTCAGTCATGTGGTCGGAGCACTGTTCCTATAAAAATTCGATTGCGGTTTTGAAGACCCTGCCCCGTGAGGGCGGAGCGCTTTTGACCAAAGCCGGCGAGGAGAATGCCGGGGCGGTCGATATCGGTGACGGTTTGGCGGTAGTATTTAAAATAGAGAGCCACAACCATCCCACAGCAGTGGAACCATATCAGGCGGCGGCCACAGGAATCGGGGGAATATTGAGAGACGTTTTCACTATGGGGGCGCGTCCCATTGCGGCCCTCAATTCACTTCGCTTTGGCGACCTCAAGCATCCCCGTGCACGCTATCTTCTGGACGGCGCGGTGCGGGGAATCGGGGATTACGGCAATTCATTCGGTGTGCCTACTGTGGGCGGCGAGATATATTTCGATGACTGCTACCTGGGAAATCCGCTGGTTAACGCTATGGCCGTCGGCATCGTCAAATCCGATGGAATTGTTTCGGGTACTGCCGAAGGTGCAGGTAATCCGGTTTTTATAGTAGGATCATCAACCGGCCGTGACGGTATTCATGGCGCCACCTTTGCATCAGAGGAAATATCGGAAAAATCCGAATCCAAACGGCCCTCGGTACAAATTGGAGATCCATTTACAGAGAAGCTTCTGCTTGAAGCCACCCTCGAGAT
Organism: Candidatus Zixiibacteriota bacterium; assembly: GCA_011777135.1. Taxonomy (GTDB): domain Bacteria; phylum Zixibacteria; class MSB-5A5; order JAABVY01; family JAABVY01; genus JAABVY01. The sequence continues at coordinate 15,163 of JAABVY010000265.1, forward strand.
TATCAAGGAAGATCTGGTGATCGGAATTCAGGATATGGGTGCCGCCGGGATCACATGCTCCACGACGGAGATGTCCGACCGGGGCGGCGCCGGGATGAAGATCGATATTTCAAAGGTCCCGGTTCGTGAAGAAGGTATGATACCGTATGAGATCATGCTCTCGGAATCCCAGGAACGTATGCTCGTTGTAGGCAAAAAGGGCAAAGAAGAAGAGCTTAAGGCTGTATTCAAGAAGTGGGGCTTGCCCGCGGTGCAGATAGGCGAAGTTACAGATGATGGTATGGTGACAGTCAGCCGGAATGGTGAAGTTGTGGCTCGGGTGCCCGCTTATGATCTCGTACTGGGCGGCGGAGCGCCTGTATATGAACGTGAAAGAAAGAGGCCCTCATATCTGGATGAAATCCAGAAGCTCGATATAGATTCTTTTCCTGTTCCTGATGATCTCAATCGGACTTTGCTCAAGCTGCTGTCGGCACCCTCGATTGCCAACAAGGGCTGGATTTATCACCAGTATGATCATATGGTGCGTACCAATACCGCCATATTTCCGGGCGGTGATGCGGCTGTCCTGCGAGTCAGGAAAACCAGGAAAGGCCTGGCATTCAGCACCGACTGCAACGGCAGATACTGCTATATCAATCCTCGCCGTGGGGCGATGATTGCTGTCTCCGAATCGGCGCGTAATGTTGTGGCCTCGGGAGCAAAGCCTGTGGCCATCACCAACTGCCTGAATTTCGGAAATCCCTATAAGCCTGAAATGTTCTGGTGTTTCTATGAGGCGGTGATGGGCATGGGAGAAGCCTGCCGTAAGTTCGATACTCCGGTAACCGGCGGAAATGTCAGTTTCTACAACGAGGATCAGATTGGGGGAAGAGCTGTCTATCCCACTCCTACAATCGGGATGATGGGTATTCTGGAGGATATCGACCATCGCATGACCTCGCATTTTAAAGATGAAGGTGATGCGATCATCCTGATTGGCAAAACGCATAACGAACTCGGTGCCAGCGAATATATAAGAGTTATTCATGATTTGATAAAGGGTGATGTCCCCGCGCTGGACCTGGATTATGAGCAAAAGAACCAGGAGGCGGTGCTGGAGTTGATAAAATCAGGAATGGTCAAATCGTGTCACGATCTGGCCGAGGGCGGTCTGGCGATTGCGCTGGCAGAATGCTGTATTATTGATCACAACAGTCAGATAGGGTGCCGAGTCGATATCGAATCGGATTTGAGGCCGGATATACTTCTTTTCTCCGAAAGTCAGTCCAGATTCCTGATCTCGATTGATCCGAAAAATAACGATGAAGTCGAGAAACGACTCAAAGAGCTGGGCATCGATTACAGGTTCATCGGGCATGTCCAGGGCGAGAAGCTGATTATCAATGACTTGATCGATATCAGTATGACCGAACTGGATGATAAGTGGTATAATTCGATCACGCGCATTATGGAACAGCAGATTTAGTTCGGGGCATCCGTCACTGCAGAATTTTCAGTTGATTGATACCGTCCGCGCGCCCGGCAACGATCAGCCTGTCATCTTTTTTAATTATGTAGTCAGCCTGTGGAATTGCGGTCATAAGACGACCGGTTTTTGTGGTGCTCTTAACTGATAAAATATCCACCCCGTATTTCTGCCTGATCTGCAATTCTCTTATCGACCTGCCGTGAAATGATGACGGCGCCGGAATCTCGGTGATAATATAGCCTTCCATGAAACGCACATCAGTGTCAATATTCGCCAGACTGATCTTCTTTGCCAGGTTGGAAGTTATATCCATATGTTCCATTTCACGTTCATAGGCATCGACAATATCCTGCAGCCAGATAATCCCAATTTGCCGCTTGTGGTTTTTTGATTCAAGAACCGGGAGCACATCAAACTTGCTCTCTCGCATCTTCTTTACGACGTTTGCGCAGTTCTGATCGAGATGTATGTGGGGGACGTCGTTTTCGACAATGTCATTGGCGATCATCAGATTTTTCAGGGTTTCCTTCTCAAACATAACATCCTTGATCGCATGGGAGGAGATAATTCCGAGATAGTTGCCGTTGCTCCTATGGTGAACGGAAACGAACGGCAGTTCCCTGGAGATAAGGGTGGTAACGATCCGATTGAAGTCGGTATCGTGCGGGAAGGAGACAAAGTTCTTGGAATAAAGATCGCGGACACGCAGGGTTTTCATGATATCGATTTCCCTTCCCTCTTTAATGTTGATATTCTTCATCATCAGCTTGAGAGTATAAATCGATTCAGTTGAGAATTTGCCGGACATGATTGTGCTGATTATGCAGGTTATCATTAACGGCAGGATTATACTGGTCTCCTTGGTGAGTTCAAAGACAGTGATTATTGCTGTGATCGGCGCACGAGTGGTGCCAGCCACGAGACCGCCCATAGCGATTAGGGCATATGTCCCGGGTGCGGCAGTTTGCCCGGGGAAGAGCTGATGTATGTGGAAGCCGAAGGCGGCGCCAAGCATGGTGCCGATAAACAGAGATGGCGCGAATATTCCGCCTGACCCGCCAGATCCCAGAGTCATCGAGGTCGAAAAGGTCTTCATGAATACCAGTAACAATGCCATCAACCAGAATGCCTGACCTCCCAGGAAAGAGTTGACCCAGCCGGAGCCGAGTCCCATGTAGGGCATATCTTCCGACAGCAGGATGAGGTTAATGGAGTCGTATCCCACACCCATAATCTGCGGGAAAAACAGCGCTATGATACCGATCGAGACACCGCCCATTGCAGCCTTGAAATAAGGCGGCATGTTCACCCGGTTTTCCCAGATATTGGTAAAATGGAAGAGGGTGCGGATGAAAATAAATGAAGCTATTCCGCACAGGATGCCGAGAATGAAGTAGAACGAGATATCCCAGACAGAGTGCAGGTAATGTTCCCCGGTCACAATCATGGCTGGGAAGTCGCCTTCAAAGGCGTGTGAGATGACGGTTGCCATCACTGATGAAATAACTATGGGAGAGAATTTGGCCACGGCATAATCCATCAGGATTATTTCCACTGCGAACAGCGCTCCGGCAACCGGGGCATTGAAGGCTGCTGCAATTCCTGCCGCAGCCCCGCATCCAACGAGGGTCTTCATGCGGTTTGTGGAGATATGAAAAAACTGTGCGATTGACGAGCCGATGCTGGCGCCGATTTGCACTATCGGGCCTTCCCGACCAACAGAACCTCCTGAGCCAATTGTAATTGTAGATACGATTGTCTTGATAAATGCCACGCGCGGCCTTATTTCGCCGCCTTTTAACAGGACCGACTGCATGACTTCAGGCACCCCAGTACCTTTGGCCTCCTGCGAGAATAGATATATAATCGGGCCGACAATAAGACCGCCCAGGGCAGGTATCATAAGCTTCAGGTACCATGGAGTATTGGCCATATTCTCCAGCAGAGTGCCGGAACCGGTAAAGAAGAAGTGGGAGATTTCTTTGATAAGCGCGCGAATACCGACTGCGCCAAGACCTGCCAGTGCGCCGATGATAATCGCCAGGATTATCATTATAAGATTCTCGGTCATCTTGAGATTGTGGAAAAAGTCGGCGGCTTTGTGGGATACCGCATCGTAAGCTCTTACAAGATAATTCCGGTAAAAACCGGATACGCCTTTTTTATTCTTTTTTGCGCTGCTCTCTCTTGATGACGCCATCGTAGCCCGAGTTTTTATAGTGTATTAAGGTATTTTATAACCTGTAAATATATAAAAAATAATCATTAAAACAAATTACAACATCGGCATTCTAATCGTTACATGCAAAATATTGATTTTTTTGGAGTAAAATAGATTTCATTCTCTTATAATTAGTTATGCAAAAGACCAAACTTTATTCTATTGATGATGTAAGCGCAATTTNNTGAAAAGACTGAACCGAATGCTGATTCAAAGCTGATTTTAAAAGCCATAAATGGTGATATGAACTCGTTTGAGGAGATCGTAAGGATGTATGCCACCAGGATAAATTCGATTGCCTACAGATTCACCGGATCATCGGAAGATGCTCGAGATATTTCTCAGGAGGTGTTTTTGAAATTGTACAAAGCGCTGAAGAAATTCGATCCGCAGTTTAAGCTTTCTACATGGCTCTACCGCATTGCTTTGAACCAGTCAATTGACTGCCTGCGGAAAAGGGGTCATGTCAATATGCAAAGGACGCAGTCAAATATACCTGCAGTCACAGCCGGTCCGGATGAGAATGCGGAACAGAGGGAAAAGATCGAATTTATCCGCGCATGCTTACCGCAGTTAAGCGAGCATCAACGGGTGGTTTTGGTTCTCAGGGATTTTGAGGGCTTTACAACTGATGAAATCGCAGAGATTTTCGGCAGTAAGCCGGGCACGATCCGGGTTCATCTTGCACGCGCGAGAATCAAAGTAAAGGAACTTCTCAAAGCAAAATATCCCGAACTTTTTGAAGAGAATAATCAGGAGTTATAGATATGAAATGTGATGATGCCAGAATAAAGATTGCGCTCTTGGTCGGAGGAGAGCTTGATGATGAAGAACGCACTGAATTGCTGAAACATGTTGAATACTGTGCTGACTGTGCCGCCGAACTCAGGGAGATGAAATCAGCGAAGGCTGTTGTGAAAGATGCTGTCAAGAACGACTCGCCTTCTGATCTGCCCTCGGACTTTGTCTCGCAAGTCATGGCAGATGTGGATGAGATCAAAGCAAAGGAAAGATCAAGAGACAGCGTCAAGCGATTTTTCGTATTCAGGCCGGCGGCGGCATTTGCATTTGCAGCTGCTGCAATTATAATACTGGCGCTGGCATTGACTACGGATGTCTTCAAATCGAATGAGGAAATAGCGGACATTGACCCTGACACTGTCGAATGGGGAAATCTGCAGGCGGCATTCAATAACTGCCTGGAGGGACCCTATGATCTGGAAAGCTGGCAGCCGCCATCGGAGCCGGGAGTCTTTGCGGTGATCTTAAGAGAGGGTAAAGACAAGTATCGAATTGTCTATATCGATGAATCCGGCAATTTATCTTCTTTTACAGCTTATCCCTGGTTCAATCAGCGCAAGAATGACATGATCATAAGGGCGGGTTTTGAGGATGTTTTTGTGGCGGTATGCCTGATGCCTGAATCTAGCAAGAAGAACCGAAAGTCGATCGAACAGGAAATAAAAGAGGAGTATAAACCAAAGTTTAACACAAAAAATGGAGCTTAAGATGAAATATTTGCCTTTCTTCTTAATAGTGATCGCCACTGCATTTATAGCGGGATGTCTTCCTACCTCGGTACATCCATTGTATACTGAAGAAGATATCGTTTTCGATAATGAGCTTCTGGGGATGTGGTATGATCCGGATGAACCGGTCGGGGATACCTGGTTATTCAAACGATGGGGCAGGGATTCTTACAGGCTGCAGATTCATAGGGGGCATGGAATCGGTGATGTCCCCGTTGCCGAATTTGATGTGGTGATGGCCAGGATCGGGGAAGAGACTTTTCTCGATTTCTTTCCTCGCGAGCCGGAGGATATGGATGATTTCTATAATCTTCACTTGGTACCTACACATTCATTCTGTCGGATCAAGATTACCGAGGATACCTGGACCGGGCGAGATGCCGATACCCTCTGGATCGGTCTTTTCGAACTGGAATGGCTGGAGGAAAACCTCGAGAGCGGAAAGGTCAATCTGAAGCATGAAGAAAGAGATGATATGATTGTACTGACCGCCTCTACCTTCGATCTGCAGGAATTTGTTAAGAAGTACTGGAAAGAAGCTTTCCCGATTACAGAGGACAGTCGCCTGATCAGAGGGAAATGACGCGGTACCAAAGCATGGACGGCGGGATAATACAATTCCGCCGCTTTTTTATTCTTCTATCTGATTCTTCAGAATGCTCCGCATATCCTCAAAAAAAGCAAGCGCTATTGGATGAGCATAGTCCGGATAGGTCCAGGGAAGGTACTTGAATTTGTTCTCCTTGCGGATCAGGGTAACTTCGGCAAAAATCCCTTTGCCTAAATAAATCCGATGGGAATAATTCTTGGTCGAGGCAAGAACAATCTTGGATAGCTCCATGTATCCGGGATCGATATTGATATTTCTTTTGAATTGATCTTCTTTTTTGTCTGCGAATTTCTTTTCGATCTCGTTGGTTTTGGCCTTTATAAGCGGAAGCTTGAGAGGATCTACCAGTNNCGTACCCATCTCAGATTCGTAATATTCAGTATGGTCAAAGTCGTAGACATCGCTTTCATGATCCAGAGGCCCGAATGCCTTTGATAGTGTACGCGTGGCCTCCCGCAGCAGATCCATGTCACGGTAGATCAGCCCGCAGAAAAGTTTTACTTCTGTCATTTCCTTCTTCATTTTGGCCTGCATGCTTTGATACAGTGGCCGCAAATCATCAATCCGAAATTATCGCGGCGCGAATACTTGAGAATTTGTGAATAACATAGATCGAAATTATATTCGGATGGTTTCTCACCCAGGGCCTCAGCCGGACATTCATCGATACAATCATAGCAATCGCCGCATCCGAATTCAACCGGAATATTGGTCATCAGAGGCATATCAGTCAGAACCGTGGTAAGACGAATCGCTGAACCGAATTTTTCGGTCACCAGGAGATTATTGCGTCCGCGCCATCCCAGACCAGCTTTTTCAGCCAGCCATTTATGCGAAAGATGGCCGGTCTGCATCTTTTCATCGACCGTGAACGATGCCGGTATCGGAAGCGCCCGGTATCCCTTAGCCTCGATATGCTTTGCAATCATGAAACTCGCGGTGTCCAGTAGCGCATTGGCCTGGCGGTAATGCGTTTTGTAAATATCATTGGGGCCATCCGTTATAGTATCGAAAATCTCACGGGAAAGCGGGATTCCCATGCAGACAGCATATGAGAGATTGCGGGCCCGCTCGCGAATATCCCTGTGAAAGCGTTCCGCTTCGTTCTCCAGGGCGCAGACCCCGAAAGAACCCATACCAAGGCCGGCTGCCAGGATGTTCAGCATACCATAATTGGATTTTTCCATACCTCCAATATTTCGCAATAAAAGCCCAAAGTCAACTTTTTATTGACTTTGCGCACTTACTCTATATACCTTGAATGTATTACATGCCAAAAATAAAGGAGTTTATGCTATGTCCGATACATCCACTAAAACATCGACCGAATACACGCCTGTGAAAGCCGACCGGGGCACCAGCCTCAGCTGCAACAACTGGCACTCCGAAGCGGCCATGCGCATGCTCAAAAATAATCTCGACCCAGAGGTGGCCGAAAAGCCTGAAGAGCTTGTAGTCTATGGCGGTTCGGGGAAAGCTGCACGCAATTGGGATTGTTATCATGCGATAGTAAAAAGCCTGAAAGAACTAAAAAATGATGAGACGCTTTTAATACAATCCGGCAAGCCGGTCGGCATTTTCCGCACTTTCGAACACTGTCCTCGTGTGCTGATTGCAAATTCGCATCTGGTACCGCATTGGGCGACATGGGAAAAATTCCGCGAGCTGGAAAAGCTGGGGCTGATTATGTTCGGGCAGATGACTGCTGGAAGCTGGATTTATATCGGTACGCAGGGAATTCTCCAGGGAACCTACGAAACCTTTGCAGAATGCGGAAGGCAGCATTTTGAAGGTGACCTCGGCGGAAAATTCATTTTGACGGGCGGATATGGAGGTATGGGAGGCGCCCAGCCGTTGGCGGCCACGATGGCCGGGGCCGTTATGCTCGGCATTGAAGTAGATGAAGCGCGCATTGATAAACGTTTAGACACAGGCTATTGCGACCGCAAGACTCACAGCCTGGAGCAGGCCCTGCAATGGGTTGAGGAAGCCAGAAAGTCCAAAGTGCCGCTCTCAATTGGATTGGTAGGCAATACTGCCGAAATCGAGCCTGAGATGGTGAAGATGGGTGTGGTTCCTGATATTGTAACTGACCAGACCTCGGCGCATGATGAGCTTAACGGCTATGTTCCGCATGGGATGCCGTATGAAGAAGCGCTGGAATTACGGAAGAAGAATCCGGACGAATATATAAAGCGGGCCTATGAATCAATGGTTGCGCATACACAGGCGATGCTGGATTTCCAGAAAGCAGGATCGATTGTTTTTGACTATGGAAATAATCTTCGCGGCCAGGCGCAGAAGGCCGGCCTGAAAAATGCTTTTGATTTTCCGGGATTTGTACCGGCTTATATTCGTCCGCTTTTCTGTGAGGGTAAAGGGCCTTTCAGGTGGGCGGCGCTTTCGGGTGATCCGAAGGATATTCATGTAACAGATGAAGTTATTCTGAAAGAATTCTCATACAATGAATCGCTTTGCAACTGGATCAAGATGGCCCATGAAAAGGTGCATTTCCAGGGACTTCCGACAAGAATCTGCTGGCTTGGATATGGCGAGAGGGAGAAATTTGGTCTGATTATAAATGATCTTGTGCGCAAGGGCAAAATCTCCGCGCCGATCGTGATCGGCCGTGATCATCTCGACTGTGGCTCGGTGGCCTCGCCCTATCGTGAAACCGAATCCATGAAAGACGGTTCAGACGCCATTGCAGACTGGCCGCTCCTGAACGCCATGCTGAATATCTGTGCCGGAGCATCCTGGGTCTCGATCCATCATGGCGGCGGGGTTGGAATCGGCCTGGCGATCCATGCCGGCATGGTTGTGGTTTGTGACGGCTCCAGGGAAATGGATGAGAGGCTTTCACGCGTACTCACGACCGACCCGGGTTCGGGGATTATGCGTCACGCCGATGCAGGCTATGATAAGGCTATTCAAGTCGCCAAAGAGAAGGGCGTGAAACTGCCCATGATCCGGGATGAGTAGGCTGGAATAGAATTGCTTGTTGAACATGTGAGAGAATCTTAGTCTTTGACGCGTTTTTTATTTCATTTCTTCAATTTTTAAAAATTTGAGTTTGTATCGACGCTTTTTTGGTTTATATTGGTACCTCAGAAGATTAATTGCGAAAAGCCCATGGCTGCTTATTTAACGAAATACCACAAGTAGGGGCTTGGAAAATTGGACTTACAACATTGAGCGGGCAAAAAAATGTATTATTTGGGGGATGATGCTATCCTAAAAGGGGAGAAAGCGGTTATCCTGAACTCCCGACAATCCAAGACACCAGTTGGATCCGATCCCTGGATACAAAACAGCTATAAAGCTGTCGAGGATGCCATCTCACGAGGCTGTGCCATAGTGACATCGATTGGAATGAATACATGGGAATTTCTGGTCTGGGCTGCGGGACATCTGGGGGGGAAACAGGTGATAGTTGCTCCGTTGGATGAAAAAGAGGATCAGGAAGAGACCAGACGGGATATTATAGAGGACTTTGAGCTTGATAAAGCCAAAACCGGATTCATGTTCTTCAAATGCAAGAAAAGAGGGCTCAGGGGAAAGAGTGCCTGGAGTGAACGCGATAAGATCGTGGTCTCGCTGGCGAACCAAATATATCCGGTGTGCCTAAGAGAAGAAGGGAATCTGGAAATCCTTCTGAGAAATAACCCCGCCAAATTTTCCGACGCCACCCTGCGCTTCAATATCAATCAAAATTCGACACCCAGAAAAACGAAAGTCGAAGTTTCCAGGGATGAACTCTCGGAAGAGATTAGAAAATTCAAATGGAAGCATCTAACGCATTATACCCGTTCAACCTATATGCCCTGGCCGGGTGAATCCTCCGCAAAGTTCTATCGGGCAATTTTTGAATCGAATAATGAATATCCCAGGTCGGCCCTTCAGACATTAAAGCGAATAGTGGATGTAAAGAAGGTCTGGTCCTCGTACTACCATATTCGGGGCGGGCATAAAGTTGTGTCTTTCACCGAGCTTTCGCCTCCCGACGCGGTTTCGCTCATAAAATGGCGCCCGCGTTATGTGCGCTGGAATTTCGAACCGTATGGGATTGCCATAGAAAAAGACTATGCCAGAAGGATCGGAATCAAACCGGTGATTTATGACCAGCCCGATAAGTATTATGAGCTCAGCGATAAGGAAAAGCCCTTCTACCAGAATCCGGGAGAAAAAGGCGGTGACTGGGAGCCGGAACGGGAATGGAGGCATTTCGGGAGCCTCGATCTCTCGCAAGTTCCTTCTGAAAAAGTGATCCTGCTGGTTAGGAATAGACCGGATATTTTCGACTCTCCCTATAAGATTGTCCCCTTTACAGAATTGAGTTGACTTTTTGCCTGCCATCTTTTTCTTTTATGCCGTAAATTATATTCTATATCGGGCATATAAACAGGAGACACAGCATGGGTGTAATCGGCTATTTTGAGGGAACCGATCCATTGGTACTGGCCAATCTTTCGATTACGGGACATTCGACTATGCCCCTCGGAAACGGGTTCGACAATTATGGAAAATATGTTGGCCACATTACCAAGGATGATAATATCTCGGTGGTGGTGGGCTATTTTCATAAGGTCCTGCCGACTCATGAGATGGAGATGACGGTGAAGGATGTTCTCTGGACCTGCATCAAGCTCAAAATACCCATACTTCTGATATGCGGCCGTGAACATTATGGCCGGGCAAAGGACCTGCTGGGGGAGCTGGCGGAAAATATCAGACTGACTGCACCCGACAGGACAGAGGAAGCAATTATCGATATGATCGGCTCATAAAATAGAAGCAATTTTGATCACAACCCCGCTTTTGACCGGCGGGGTTTATCTTAGGTACAGGATATAATGCTCAGACAGATACTGATCAGCCTTGGTATCAGCGCCATCATTACGGTAGTTTTAAATGCAATCATTTTCCTGATCACCGGCAGCCTGGGATGGCAGAATTTCCTCTTCATTGGGCTATTTTTCGGCCTTTCCTGGCCCTTTACCAGGAAAGCGAGGCAATAAATTCTTAAATTCTATGAGCCGCTTTAATTTATAAAAAGCTGATAATTATTATCCTGATTATTGATTTAAATCAAGGACAGTGTGATGTTTCAAGGTTATATTCGCGATGAAAGTGAAATTAAAAATGAAAGGACCAGAAAATGAGCGAGTTAATAAATAATGCGGAAAAGAGGCGCGGCCTTCTAAAACATATGATAAAACAGCTTCATGAGGGGCAGGCTCCGGAAGCGGTTAAAGCCCAGCTAATCCAGCTTCTGGGCAAAGTGCCATATGAGGATGTTGTTCTGGTCGAGCAGGAATTGATATCTGAGGGAATGCCGCCCGGCGAGATTCTGAAACTCTGCGATATCCATACGAAAGCCCTCAAGGGCACAATCTCTCAGGAAGGCTCAAAAGAGGCTCCTCCGGGGCACCCTGTGCATACATTTCTTCAGGAAAACCGTGGTTTGGGATGGCATCTGAACGAACTCAAGAATAGTTTCTCGAGAATTGAGAAGATGGATGATGACCAGGATGCCTCACCTGAAATGGCCGAGATCAGAAATCATGTTCATGCTTTGACGGATGTTGACAAACATTATAAACGCAAAGAGAATCTGCTTTTTCCAAATTTGGAGAAAAATGGTATAACCGGGCCGCCGACCGTCATGTGGGGTAAACATGACGAGGCCCGTGAACTCCTGGACTCTGCGGTTGAAGCATTGTCGGCCACTCAGGAATATTCTGCCGGGGAGGCAAAGAGTGTGATTGAGCTTTCGGTAAAGCCTGCAGCAGATGCGATAGAGGAGATGATCTACAAAGAAGAGGAAATACTATTTCCGATGTGTATGGATACGCTCGATGATTCCGAATGGTATGATATTTACAATCAGAGTCTCGAGATTGGATATTGCCTTTACGATCCGAAGGATGAATGGAAACCTGAAGGCATTGATATAGTGAAAAAAGAGGAAGAGGAAGGAGAGAGGATACAGCTTCCCAGCGGCAGTTTTACAAAGGATGAAATAAATACGATTCTGAATACAATTCCGTTCGACCTGACCTTTGTAGACAAAAATGACACTGTCCGCTATTTCACTCAGGGTAAGGAGAGGATTTTTGAACGCAGCCGGGCGATACTGGGACGGCAGGTACAGCTCTGCCATCCGCCCAAATCAGTTCATATAGTGGAGAAGATACTTGAGGATTTTAAATCCGGCAAGCATGACCGGGCGGCATTCTGGATTGAGATGAGGGGCAGATTCATAAGCATTGAATATTTTGCGCTCAGGTCCAGAGAAGGGGAATACCAGGGAGTCCTGGAGGTCAGCCAGGACCTGACAGAAAAGCGTCAGCTCGAGGGCGAGCAGAGACTTCTGAATTATGAAGATTAGGAGAGCAATATGGATGCTGGTCATAAACTGGATATTACCCCAAAAACGAAGGTAGGGGAATTACTTGCGGAATATCCGCAGCTAGAGGAGACATTGATAGAGATTGCCCCGGCCTTTAAGAAGCTGCGCAATCCGATTCTGAGGAAGACAATCGCTAAGGTGACTTCATTGCGGCAGGCGGCGAAAGTGGGTAATGTTTCGCTCGGCGAAATGATTAACAGGCTGAGGCGGGAAGCGGGATTGGCAGAAGCGCCTGATTTGTCCGCTGATTCTTCCGATGAAGAAGCTGTCCGGCCGGAATGGGCGGATGATTCAATAGTCGTAAGTACAATCGATGCCCGTCCCATACTGGATGCCGGCGAGCAACCGCTCGGGAAGGTTATGTCCGCTTTGAATAAATTGGCACAGGGTGAGACCCTTGTTCTGATAACCCCGTTTGTGCCCGCCCCCATAATTGATAAGGCCAAAGACAAAGGATTAAAGGTCTGGTATTACCACCCTGAAGAAGAGGAAGTACGGACATATTTTATGATGTCTCCACAAAATTGAGAATATAGCCTTTAACCATTGACATTAGGCATTACAATTAATTAAACTTAGCCTCCGAGAAGAATTCTGGAACCGATAAACGACAGAGTCTTTTACATATGCTAAAAAGGGACAAGCTGTAATAAGGAGTAGAAGTTTGGGAGACAATTCCTATTGTCTGGTTCTGGGGGCGACCGGTTCGATTGGTTCAGCATTTGTAACGAAGCTGCTGGATACCGGAAGGCCCGTGACTATATTGGTGAGAAAGCGCGATAAAGCCCTGAAGCTTTTCGGAGAAAATCCGAACCTGGAAATTGCCGAAGGCGACGTTCTGGATTCAAAGTTGGTTTCGAGACTGGCCAAAGGTAAAAATTTCATTTTTCATGGTGTCAATTTCCCCTACGACAAGTGGAAAGGCAACATGGAAAATGCTACCCGCAATGTCATAGCTGCCGCCCTGGAAAATGATGCTACGATTCTATTTCCCGGTAATGTATATAACTTCGGTATGACCTCGCCTATCTATGAAGATTCGAAGCCGGCGCCAATAACGAAAAAGGGGAAAATCAGGGTTGATCTTGAGCTTATGCTCAAGGACGCTGTGATCGAGGGTAATTGCCGGGTACTGCTTCTGCGTCTGCCTGATTTCTTCGGCCCCAATGTTACCAATGGGCTGATG
>JAABVY010000265.1:28656-31413 GCA_011777135.1 Candidatus Zixiibacteriota bacterium
GCTGGTTTATATTCTCGATGCGGGAGAGCTGTTTGTTCGTCTGATGTATCGTGAGGATCTGGCCAACTATGAGGAAATAAACTTTGGCGGGATAACTGTCAGTTCGGTCGAACATTGGTTCCAGAAGATCGCCGAAGCGGCCGGTACCAAGCCAAAAATCAAGACTATTTCCAAATTTATGATTACTTTGTTGAGCCCCTTTGTGCCAATTGTGAGGGAAATCAAAGAGATGGCATATCTTTTCGAAAATAATATCCAGCTCAATGATGATAAGTTAAAGAAAATGCTCCCCGATTTCAAACCCACTCCCATGCAGGAAGCCAACCAGGCAACTCTTGACTGGTTCAAAAAGCAAGTCCTCGAATAGTGGATAAATTCTCTCATCTGCTCGTCCAGTAAATCTTTACCAAAAAGTACACAATTTTCGTCCAGATAAGGAACAATCGTATTCGACCACAGTTTATATAGATTACTATTTGGTGTGGATAGTATGAGAACGAATTCCATGGTTATATGATGATCGTGTAATACTATAGTCAATAAGGAATTATAACTGGAATTTTGTACAGGTCTATAATAAAAAAAGGAGAGTAGTTATGGCTTATGAATGGAAATTTAATCCGAGGCCCTATTCCGATGATGAGGCCAAGAAGCTTTTGAAAGATGTCGTCTCGCCGGAGACCACTGACTGGCATTACAACACACATCACAAAGGCTATGTCAATTTTCTTAACAAAATCGAGCAGGGTCTGGAGAAGGCTGATGTTGATGCTGCTAATGGCAACTGGTCAGATTTTGGGGAGCTGAAGCGCAGGCTGACCTGGAATCATTCCGGCGCGCTTTTGCATGATATTTACTGGGAAGTCCTGGGCGGTGACGGCGATACCTCCAAGGGCCCCGATATTGTCTCTGCAATCGAGAAGGAATTCGGCAGTATCGAAAACTGGAAGAAAGATTTCAAACAGACAGCTTTTGCGGCCAAGCTTTCCGGATGGGGACTTCTGGTCTGGGATCAGCTTTATAGCGGCAGGCTTATGAACGTACTGGTCGATGAACATCAGTACGGCGCCATCTGGGGCGGAATTCCGCTGATTTCGCTGGATGTCTTTGAGCATGCCTATTATCACAAGGATGGTCCCGGCCGTGCAAAGTACCTCGATAATTTTATGGATAATTTACATTGGGGCCGAATCAACGATCGTTACAAGAAGTTTGTAAGGTAGTTGATTTGAATCAATGTAAAAGTGGGCGATAAGTCCTAAGCGTCCGGTTCCGGCCGGACGCTTTTTTTGATGCCTGCCATTAGATTAATGGATAAGTATCAAAACTCTGTGAGTCTTGACAGGATGTCAAATGTCGACGAGTGCCCTGCCCAAACTCTGTTTAATCAGGTGTATTGATTATTACGACTAAGCAAGTTTGAGCGTGCCACCCAATTAGCACCAATATAGATGAATCACATTGACTTGACCTAATCCAAATAATAGCTTATTTTCAATCCAGCAAATTTCAAGGAGACAGCTTGGAAGACCGTCTGCCATTACATACAGCTATCATTGCGCGCGAACTTGACCTGGGACAGCATCAGGTGGGAGCAACGATCGAGCTTCTCGATGACGGGGCCACAGTGCCATTCATCGCCAGATACCGCAAAGAGGCCACAGGTTCTCTCGACGAGGTACAGATTACCAAAATCCGTGACCGCCTCCAGCAATTGCGCGAACTCGACAAGCGCCGTGATGCTATCCTGAAATCTCTCGAGGAACGTGAACTTCTGACTGATGAGCTTCAGGAGCAGATTATGGCCGCTGAGACGATGGCCAAGCTCGAGGATATTTATCTGCCCTATAAGCCCAAGCGCAGAACGAGAGCTACAATTGCCAAAGAAAAGGGACTGGAACCACTGGCGGAGATGATTTTTGCCCAGGAGAATATTAAGATCGATGAGGAAGCCGAGAAATTTGTTGATCCGGAAAAGGAGGTCGAAAATGTTGAGGATGCTCTCTCTGGAGCACGAGATATTATCGCCGAGTGGATTAATGAGGATATGACCGCTCGGTCGCGAATCCGCGAGCTGTTTCATGAGAAAGGCCGTCTAAAATCGAAACTGGTTTCGGGTAAAGAAGAGGAGGCGGCCAAATATCGCGATTATTTTGACTGGGAAGAACCAATCAAAAGAGCCGCCACTCATCGGGTGCTGGCTGTGATGCGCGGTGAGAAAGAGGGTAACCTGTCATTTCATATCCTCCCGCCCGAGGAGGATGCGGTCAGGATTTTGAATAAGTTATTTGTGGATGGCAATTATGAGACCTCGGAGCAGGTCAGGCTCGCAGTCAAGGATTCGTACAAACGACTCCTGGCGCCTTCGATGGAGACAGAGATACGAAATGAATATAAAAAAATTGCCGACGATGAGGCTATCAGAGTTTTTGCCGAAAATCTGCGCGAACTGCTCCTTGCGCCGCCCTTGGGGCAGAAAAANNTAAGGTTGTATGTCTGGATCGTCAGGGAAATCCGATGTACAATACAACCATATTCCCGCATGAGCCGGATTTCAAAGAGGAGGAATCGGCTGAAGCGATTGAAGCTCTTTGCCAGCGCTTTAGAATCGAGGCTATCGCTATCGGAAATGGTACCGCGGGTCGTGAGACCGAATCGTTCATCCGCAAGCTCGATCTTCCCAAAGAGATCATCACGGTTATGGTCAATGAAGCCGGCGCCTCGGTATATTCGGCCTCAGATGTGGCTCGCGAGGAA
>JAABVY010000265.1:31438-31704 GCA_011777135.1 Candidatus Zixiibacteriota bacterium
CCGGAATATGATCTGACTGTGCGCGGGGCGATATCAATTGGAAGGCGTCTTATGGATCCTTTGGCGGAGCTTGTAAAAATCGATCCAAAGTCGATTGGAGTGGGGCAGTAC
Source organism: Candidatus Zixiibacteriota bacterium (assembly GCA_011777135.1). GTDB lineage: Bacteria > Zixibacteria > MSB-5A5 > JAABVY01 > JAABVY01 > JAABVY01. The sequence goes on from JAABVY010000265.1 coordinate 31,550, forward strand.
CAGCATGATGTCGATCAATCCGCTCTCAAGCAGAGTCTCGATGACACCGTAATGTCATGCGTGAATGCTGTTGGTGTGGAGCTCAATACCGCCAGCAAGCAGCTTTTGACCTATGTCTCCGGAGTGGGGCAGCATCTGGCGCAGAAGATTATCGA
>JAABVY010000052.1:0-203 GCA_011777135.1 Candidatus Zixiibacteriota bacterium
CTGGCGGAGAAATACTTCGGCGATTGGGAACGGGGTCCCGAGCCTTCCCGCCAGACAACATTCGAACCGGAGCAGAAAGGTGAGAGGCGGGTTACGGTCGAATTTGATGCAAGCCCGATGCTCCTGATCGGGTATCATATCCCGGCAGCCGGGCATCCGGATTTGCCCTCCCTCGATGCACTCTCAGATATTCTCTCCAGTGG
>JAABVY010000052.1:286-8363 GCA_011777135.1 Candidatus Zixiibacteriota bacterium
TTCACGGTACCCGTCGTTATTTACTTTCAGTGGAACGCCATTGAAAGGTCATACAACAGAGGAACTGGAGAAAGCCATTTATGCTGAAATCGAGAAGATCAAGACTGAGCCGGTTACCGATTGGGAGCTGCAGAAAGTCAAAAACCAGTTCGATGCGGCCATGATAAAATCTGTCAACTCCAACATGGGATTATGTTGGAGGCTGGCAAACTATGAGGCTATGGTGGGCGACTGGAGCTATATAAATCAATACTGGCAGGCCTACAAAAATGTTACCGCGGAAGATATAATGCGGGTTGCTAATCAGTACCTCGAGGAATCCAACCGGACGGTAGCGACCCTGGTCAAACCTGATGAAGCTGAAAATGAATCCGAGGGCACACTTAGTGAAAAAGAAGGCGCGAGCTATTAAAAAGGAGATTATGATGCATTTGAAATATTTTTTGACTGGGCTATTTATTCTGGCTCTGAATGCCGGGCTTTTTGCTCAAGGTACCGGTACAGAGGGAGCTGAGATGGTAGATGAACTGGAATTTCCGGAGATAACCTGGGATATCCCGGAGCTGGGCGAAGAAGTCACAGTAGATACTCTTGAGAATGGTATGGTTCTTTTCATGATGGAGGATCATCGCCTTCCAGTCTTCAATATCCGCGGCATAATCCGCACCGGCTCGATGTATGAACCGGNNGAGCCGGATTCATTGAATGCCCTTTTAGAATACTTGGCGGCCTCGATCGAAACGTGGATTTATAGTGAACAGGGTGGTCTGTCCTTAAATTGTCTTTCAAAGGACATTGACAGACTCCTGCCGGTCATGGCGGATGTTATTATGAACCCGGAATTCCGCCAGGAGAGGATCGACCTGGAAAAGGACAAGATCAAAGAGAATATTATCCGCCGCAATGATAATCCCAGCAGGATTGCCGGGCGTGAATTCGACCACTTGATTTACCCGGATCATTATTATGGACGGATTCTGGAATGGGAGACTGTCGAAGCAGTCACCCGTCAGGATATGATCGATTTTCACAGAAAGTACTTCGTACCCAACAATATCTGGCTTGGGATTACCGGTGACTTTGATATGGCCGATATTAAAATGAAATTGAATGAAGTATTTGCAGGCTGGGAGCCCTCAGAAATAAAATTCCCCCCTGATCCTGAAGTTAAAAAAGAATTCAGACCGGGAGTCTATTTGATCGACAAGGATATCACTCAAAGTGTGATCTATTTTGGACATTTGGGGATCACACAATATAATCCTGACCGCTATGCGATTGCGGTTATGAATTATATTCTGGGCGGTGGATCATTTACCTCACGCATGACTTCTGTGGTACGCTCGGATCTCGGATTGGCCTATTCGGTGGGTTCCAGGTTCGAGACGGATTCACGTGATGTAGGCCAGTTCTATGCATATTGTCAGACTAAAACTGAGACCACATATAAAGCCATGTATAACATGCTCGATCAGGTAAAGAAAATTCGTGAAAGCGAGGTTACAGATTACGAGTTGAACTCGGCAAAGGATTCTTATATAAACAGATTTGTTTTCAATTTTACTGATCCGACCGCAATTGTGCTTCAATTGATGAATCTCGAATATGATGGTATGCCGCGCGATTTCTACCAGAATTATATTGCCAATATTCAGGCGGTTACAAAAGATGATGTGCTGCGTGTGGCCAAAGAGTACCTTCATCCTGATAAGATAAGCTATCTGGTAGTCGGCAATACGGCCGAAATCGCCGATCAGCTCAAAGAGTTTGGTGAGATAAGCTTTATTGAACTGGAAGAGCCGATTGTTGATGCCGAGATGTGATAATTATTGATATCTTTTTATTCATGATAAGAAATTGGCGGAATCTACAAAGGATTCCGCTTATTTTTTAGATTTTATAAAAATTTATTCAATCGCGGATATCTAAAGAAGGCTGGTGGGATTTGAGACGCTGGGCGGTTTCAAACATTGCGGGCAGTGGATTGATATTGCGGTAACCAAGCTTTTGCATAGCAAGAAGATTATTCAATCCCATACGCGCATTATCGAATTCCCTCACACGTCCCGCCAGTTTGCGCAGCGCTTTCATTTGATCTTTATTGATGATATGCGCCTCATCACCTTCACTCAGCAGGATAGCGATGTCATGATATAACGTTTGCCAGACAGCCAGAAGATTTTCCAGCCGGGCCTTGTCGCGCAGGTTAACCAGTCCCAGGAATTCAGTCCAGAAGGATTGGAGCGGGTGGCTCAAGAGATATCCCAATAACATAATCGCTGTATCTCTTTCCTCGAAGAAGTCTGATTCCATAAGCTGTTCGGCACGGCTTATCGAACCTGAGGCAAGAGAGGTTACAAGGTCAGCCCGGATTTCATCGAGCCCTCTGTCCTGAACAAGATATTTTTTGATAAAATCCGGATTCACTCTTTTAAACCGGATTTTCTGACAGCGGGAGCGGATTGTCTCCGGCATACGATCAAAATTGTCAGTCAAGAGCATTAAGAGGCTATTGGGCGGCGGCTCTTCGATTGTTTTGAGCAATATATCAAAACTGTTGCGGGGCATGGTCTCGGCTTTTTCGAATATTCCGACTCGATATCCGCCTTCAACCGGTGATTTATACAGGTGCTGCTGGAAATCACGAACATTTTCTTTCAAGATATTAATTACCCGTCCAAAATCTACCGGAAGGTATGGATTCTCCCTCTTCCATTCCTTAAAAAAGGTAATAAACTCACGCTTTTCCTCCTCTTTCTTGGGCGCAGGCATGGGAAAAACGATCATCAGGTCCGGATGTACCAGCTTTCGCACTCGCATCGCCGCTGATTCGTCATAGGCGCCGTCCTTCCGGGACAGTATTTCTGCGGCGATTTCAACAGCGGCCTGCCATTTTCCGGACCCGGGCGGACCGTAAAACAGGTAGCTCGAGGCAAGGCGGTTGCTTTCGATCAGACGGTTAAAAATCTCGCCAATGCGAGGTTGTATCGGAGTTTCAATCATGCGGCCAAGATAAGAAAATAAGAGGAATTTGAAAATAACATTTTGAAAATTACATCAGCCACTCAATCGGGTCATAAGACTGGTCACTTCTGCGAATGCCGAAAAATAATACCGGCCCAATATTCGAGCCCGTTTCACCTGAATATCCGATGATTTCCCCGCGTTCGACATTTTCCCCCACAGAGCGAGTTATACGTGACAGGTGACCATAAAGGGTGTACCAGCCCTTCCCATGATCGACAATAATCATATTGCCATAACCCCTGAGATACCCGGCATGGGCCACAATTCCTGACGCCGTGGCAATCACCTCAGTGCCCGTCGATATCTTGATTTCTATGCCGGGCGAGAAAGTCTCGGTATTCGTGATTTTATCACGTTCCCGTCCAAAATGGCGGATAATTTTTCCTTTGACCGGCCAGATCAATCTGCCGCGCAAAGTCTCGAAGTCAATCACATGTGAAATCGACTGCAGCTTTTCGGTCAGATTGGCTAGTTGTTCCTGATCCTTCTGAGTTTCTTTCAGATACTGGCTCTTCAGCTCGACATCCTGGTCGATACGGGAGAGCAGGCGAGACTTTTCATTTTTCCGCATCTCAAGCATGCTCTCCTCGACATTTTTGCGCTCCATCAGCTTTTCAGTCTGGCGGCGGGTGTAAATCAGGCGTTCCTGATTTTGCTCAAGTTCGAATTTTATCAAACTGATGCTGTCCAGCTGGGATTTCATGAAGTTGACCGTTGTCTTGAAATAATGAAGTTGACGGGCGGCCTTGCGGATATCGCCGGCTGTAAAGATGGCCGCCGGAGCCGGCTGATAGTTGATATAGAAACTCTTGAGGTTCTTTGCCAGCCTGCTTCTCATCTGCTCCAGCCTGACCTTGCTGGAGTCTATATAAATATCCAGGCTGTCCAGTTCCATGCTCATGGTCCTCATCCTTCCTTCCAGCCTTCTTATCAGGCGGGAGGTCAGGCTTAACTGCTCATCAATGAGATAAAGCTGTTCGACCTCGGACTGTTTTAAATCCAGAAGGCTGTCGATCAGTTCCTTTTGCTTGCTCAATGAATCAATAGCCTGGGGATCATCCTGGGCAGACAGATTATATACGGGAGCCAGAATCAATAATGCAAATAATATGGCTGCTAATTTATTCATATAATGGAATCTTCAATGGTTTGAAAATTGTCAGCAGTACCGAAATAGCTGTGAATGATACTATGATCGCTATTACATGCTGCGGTTCGAAATATCTGACATATATAAAATAGTTTGAGATAATAGATGCTGCGATTGCCAGAATTACCAGTCCCATAATACTGGTAATGAGAGCAGAAAAAAGCGACCAGATATAGACCGGGAGCCTGAGGTTGAAGCGGGACATGCCCAGAAGATGCAGCTTGCCGGCTGTTCCCTGATGCTTGAGCCAAAGATGATTCAAGATCATATACAGGAGCAGTACGTATGCCACCAGCACCAGTATCAGAAAAGCGTTTGTTATGCGCAGGAAGATCTTATTGAATCTTTCCAGTTCCTCAAGCCATTCACCGCCGAAGACCCCTTTTTCAACATAGTCAAATGTCTCCACCTGTCTTTTGAGTATTTCCAGGTAGGTACGGGTTTTATAGCTGTCGGCTGGATAGAATATGATGCTGGCCGGAAGAGGGTTGTAACCCAGGACCTCGGTCAGGTCCTCGCCCAGAATATTGGACATTCGATCAAGTGCATCCTCGCGTGTAACCATTTCTAGGCTGTCATAGGCGGGCTGCTGAAGCAGAAAACGCTGAAGCGAATCGATATCTCCCGTTAATGCCTCATCCTTCAAGAAAATTTCCAGGGCATATCGGCCTTCAATGCCCTGAGCGGCCTGCTGAAGATTGAAGCCCACCAGCAGAAATGCAAAACCGATCAGGAGAATCAGCGATAACGGCAGTGCCGATTTAAAAATCAGCCATTTGTATTTATTTAAGAATCCCAGGCATTGATTGAACATAATCTACCTCGTCAAATCGATCTCCGGCCAATCCAGATGATCGCGCACTTCGGGACGCGAAAAAGTCGCCAGTATTGCCGAACCGGAGGTTACCATGGCCTTGAACTTTGTGGCCACCCATTCGATAGTATCATCATCCAGGGCAGCAAAGGGCTGATCACATATAATCAGACGCGGCGATTTCATCATCATCCGCAGGATCTCAATCATACGCATCTCACCCCACGAAAGAGCGCTCAGTCTTTTATTCCTGAGACCCGAGAAACCGTTTTCATAGAGCGTACTGATAATTTCAGATTTGGTGTATTTCTGACCTGATAATCTCAGGTAGACGCCAATATTCTGCATCAGGTTCATGTCCTCGAAGATCACCGGTTCCTCCATCTGGAAACCGATTTTGCTTCTCATGTCAGTCATTCTGGTTCTGGAAAGATGTTTAATATCCTTATCGAGTATTACAACCTTGCCACTGTAATTTCTCACCAATCCCAGCAGTATTTTTACGAGAGACGATTTACCGGAACCATTGGGGCCGTAAATCAAAAGTCCCGAAGCGCTATTAAGCTCAAAAGAAAAGTCTTTATACAGCGCAAGGCCGTTGGGCAGCCTGTATGTCAATTTGTCTATGTTCAGAATAGCCATTAAATAATGATAAAATAAAAAAAACGCCCTGTGGCAAGGGATTTTGGTTGACATTGACACCTCCCGGCATAGCTTTATAGCTCTGAAGGAGAATGCCTTATGAAAAATGTTCTGTGTCTTTTATCGTTCTGTTTAATACTCATTGGATGCGGGGGCAAAAGGGCCTCCGAAATGATCTGGGAATTTCAAAATCCAAATATTAATGAAAATATAAGGAGCATCAGTTTCGGCGACGGCAATCACGGTTGGGCTGTAACCGAAAGCGGCACATTGTTGGCGACCGAAGATGCCGGCAAGACATGGATAAGCACCAAAATTTCAGATAAAAAACTGACCGCTGTGGCAGCGATCGATGACAAGACATTCTGGGTCGCCGGTCAGGGCGGAGCGCTGTATGCCTCGATGGAGGGTTCAAGATCGGTGGCTGATCGTTCCCTGGATGATGACGTCGATTTTGTGGATATGGCTTTCTGGGGCGAGGATAACGGAGTGATCATCGGCAACCGTTTTGATGAGCGCGACAGCGTTACCTATGGAACGGTTTTCAGGACCGATAATGGCGGGCAGAACTGGAGCGAGGTATATGTCGCCATGGATAGTGTTACCTGCCTGTTTATCCTGGGGGAACAGCTGGGATGGATTGGCACTACCGGGCATGTCTGGACAACCAGTGACGCCGGTACCAACTGGGAGGACAATTATCTGGGCAGCGCCATAAGCATCAATGATATGCATTATGACGAGTTCAATTCCGGATGGCTGGTGGGCGACAGTGGTACCTATTATACCTCTCAGGATGGCGGCTGGTCATGGGATGACCGCGGGGGTGAGTTTCCCGGTGTTAATCTATATGACATATTCTTTTTGGACCGTTTCAGCGGATTTATTGTCGGTGAGGGCGGGATGATTATGATGAGCGTCGATGGTGGCAATACCTGGCAATTCGACGACAATATGACCCCCAACACCCTTCATGACATAGCCAATGACGGCGATAAGCTCTGGATCTGCGGCGACAGCGGTACCATCATTTACGTGCATTAGTTCTTTTGCGGCACTCTGCCAGTCAGATTTCCCGGGAAAATTCCCAAACCTGTGCTTCAAAGATCCAGGATTTTACGAAGTGCGGCACCCAGTGCATTCAATTCATTCTGATCTTTTTTCTTGAATAAAATCCTCTGGATAACCATATATGTACTAGAATGTATTGTTTCGAAAGGAGAGCTAAATGGGTTATGCAGGTGGTGCGGCGGGCGGCGCCGCGGCTGCAGCCGCGGCAGCAATTGCCAATGCGATAAAATCTTCCGGGGCTATTGTCAGTTTGGAGCCGGAAGAGTTTCAGAGAATATTATCCAGGTCCGATGATCCGGTGATTGTTCATACTCGTGCCGGATGGCCGAAGAAAACAGACCGCTATTTAACATCTTATAAAGGGCTGTTTTTCTATACTAAGTCCGACAAGCCTCTTATGCTGCCGAGCGGCGCCGAGGTCGTAGAATCAAAAAAGATCTGGATACCGGGGTAATACAAATTGAAGTATATGGCAGAATCTAGAATATGGGTTCTGCCATTTGCAGATTCATCAACTTATCATTTCAGCAACTTCAGATTATTTCCACCGTAAATAAGATTATCAGCAGAAACAGAAAGAGGTTTTGCATGCAGAAGTTGATATTGGTATTGGCCGCAATTGTTATTGCGGTATTTTTATTGATTAATTCTCTCTCCGCGGAAAAAATCGAAAGGGTGAAACTGATCAAGGATGTTCGGCAGCTGGCTGAAGTTATCGAATCTGCCCACCCCGATCCATATATAAGAGGCGGCGGTAAAATAGCTTTCCACAGAACCTTCCAGAACATATTAAATGGAATACCTGCTGATGGTATGAACAGGGATGAATTCTACAGGCTGATCAGCCCCCTGATCGCGGGTGTGGGAGATATGCATACCTGGATGAACGCGCCATATGATCATAATTGGCTGACGGGCCCATGGGGTATTCCATTATATTTCAAGATAGTCGACAGTTCGCTGTATGTGGCCGGAGTGCCGGATCAATCGCAGCGCGGTCTTCTGGGTTCGGTTCTGGTCTCTGTCGAAGGCGTGCCATTTGAAGAACTGCTGGAGCGCAATAGAAATAGGATAGGTGCAGAAAATACATATTCCGTTTTGCGGGATATGGCGAAAACCGGAATATTAATTCAGGGCAAGTATCTGGAGCATCTTCTTCCGGAGTGGCAAGATAAGAAACATTTAAATGTTGTCCTCAGGAATGCTGAAGGTGTCGAGAAGGATTACAAGCTCGATATTCCCTCCTCCTTGACCCTGCGGAGTATGATAACATTCAGATCGGAATTCGAGTTGCCTTCCCGTGACCGTATAGATTTTGTATATGAATTTTTGGATCCGAATAGAGAGACTGCTCTTCTGGTTGTGGATGGGAT
>JAABVY010000278.1:0-4024 GCA_011777135.1 Candidatus Zixiibacteriota bacterium
CTTTACCTGAGTAAAGTGCTGCTGCAGAAAACTGCGCTGCAGAGTATCCAGGCGGGCGGCAATTGTCTCGACTTCCTCGGGGGTAATTATCTGGTCATCGTACTGCTCGCGGAAAACCTCCATAAAATCCCCGACATTCGCTTTAAACTGTTCTGTTGATAGTGTATCTATATCGAGTGAGACTTTAAGTTCACTGAGGGCCACGTCAATAATCAAGGGATCATATGGATGCATATCCGGATTATAGCCATCAACAGCCGGCAGGACGGCCAGCGTTTTCTCTTTGGCATATTCGAGACCCTTTTTGAGGAAAAAAGTTTCCATGCGGGGAAAGATGATAAGGCTCAGGATTATGATTCCAGCCACAACGACTATTGCCATAATCGCGATGATTCTCAATGCCCTGCTCCGTGCAGCAATGTTAGTTTTCGCCATATTGTATGCCTCCTTGCCACAGCCAAATCTCTAAACAAAAGCTTTGTATGAGTTATGGCAAGTAAATTTTAATAAACATTTACTGCGGTACAGCTCCCTTTAGCTGAACGACAGTTTGAACCATTGACAATGTATTGAGGGAAAATAATTTCCGGTTGACTTGAGATTAGTAAATTCGTAATTTTTGTATTGAACAAAGGGGCAGGAGGATAACGTGGATACATGGATTATAAAAAAGTCGGATATCACAAAAGTTCTTGATATGCAATTATGTATTGATGCAGTTGAGACATCATTCCGGCTTTATGGACAGAAGAAGGTCGCGATGCCCATTAAAGGGTATCTCGCATTTGAGAGTTATAACGGTGATATGCGGAGTATGTCCGCTTACTTTCCCGACTTCCCTGTTGCCGGCACTAAGACTGCTTCAGTACATCCTGATAACCCTGCCCGGCAAATGCCGACCCTTATGGCGACAATTGTATTAATCGATCCGGATAAGGGGCTTCCCCTGGCAATTATGGATGGAACTTATATAACCAGCATGCGTACCGGGGCCGCGGGCGGTGTGGCTGTCAAATATCTTGCCAATGACGTGGTCGAAACAATCGGATTTATAGGCGCTGGAGCACAGGCCAGAAGTCTTCTGGATGCTATGTTTGTGGTCAGGCCGCAGATCAAAAAAATTAAAGTCTATGATATACGTGAAGATCGTGCCCAGGCATTCGAAAAATACTGCCGGGACAATTATGAGGCTGAGGTTGAATTGGAAGGTAAAATATCCGATGCGGTGCGGGATTGCCAGATCATCAACACCTCCACAGCCTCACGCCAGCCATTATTTGACTACAGCCTGGTATCTCCGGGTACCCATATTAATGCTATTGGAGCGGATGCCGAAGGCAAACAGGAGCTCTCCTCCTCGATACTAAAGAAGTCGATCCTGGTTATTGATGACTGGGTGGAAGCCTCGCATACAGGAGAAATCAATGTCCCGATCCATATGGGTGAGCTGAACCGAAGCGATATCCATGCGGAGCTGGCTGAAATAGTTACCGGGCAGAAGGAAGGCCGTCAATCACAAAGCGATATAACAGTTTTTGACTCCGCCGGGCTTGCCTTTCAGGACATTGCAACTGCCTGGAGAGTATATAATTTGCTTCTGGATAATGAGGATTACAAGGCGCAGTTGCTTAAAATAAATCTTATGGAATGATTCTTATAGAGGATTATGGTCTGCGGGGAAATTGAATTGAGGAAATATGAGAGCGTTTGCCGGAATTGATCTCGGCGGTACAAATATAAAATATGGTCTTTCCGATCAAAATGGTAAAATCCTGATAAATAAATCCAAATCATCCCATGCCGATCAGGGCCCTGATGAAATCCTGAAGCATCTGGAGGACTGCGCGCGCGAGCTTCTCGAATATGCACGGCAAAAAAAGATGAAAGTTCCTTATATCGGGATCGGTTCTCCCGGCACCGTGGATACAGACCAGGGGAAAATCCTGGGAGTGTCTCCCAATATTCCGGGCTGGGGCGGAACCAATATATCAGCCCGCCTTGAGAAAAATCTGAATATAAAAGTGCATGTTGGAAATGATGCAAATATGATGGCCTGGGCCGAAGTGCTCTTCGGCGCCGCCAAAGGTTATCGCAATGTGCTCTGTACTACTGTGGGGACCGGGATCGGCGGGGGAGTAATTATGGACGGGAGACTTGCTATAGGGTCATCTTATACCGCCGGAGAATTCGGCCATATTCCCATTGTCAAAGACGGCAAGAAATGCAACTGCGGACTTCATGGCTGTCTTGAGGCCTATGCTGGTTCGGATAACCTGATTGCGATGGCTCGAAAGGAGATCAAGGCTGCCGGTTCAAAAAGCAAATATCAGGGGACTCTTCAAGAGCTGACCGTCAGAAAGATTCTGGACCTCTTCACACAGGATGATCCCGGTGCAAAAAAGGCCATAGAAAGACAGGCTGAATATATGGCCACCGGCTTTGCCGCAGTAATTCATCTTCTGAATCCCGAGGCGATTGTGGTGGGAGGCGGGATTGCAGAAGTCTGCGGGGCCGAGTATATTAAATTGATCAAAAATAGCCTGAATCAATATGCTTTTGAGGATGCGCTGAAGGGGCTTAAAGTCTTGAAAGCCAGGCTCGGCAATAAGGCAGGCTTCATAGGAGCAGCTTTTCAAAAGGAGAAAATCTGATTTGTATTTCATGCGTATTTTATATATTGATATGATTTTGCTTTTTTGGAAATGAAGTAAGAGGAGGTCATAGATCATGCCGGCTATCTCAGATAGAGGAAATATAATGCCGGAATCGCCAATCAGGAAGCTGGTCCCGTTTGCCGAAGCCGCCAAGAAAAGAGGAAGGACAGTCTATCATTTAAATATCGGTCAGCCCGACATTCCCTCGCCCGAGGATGCGCTTGCATATGTGCGCAGCAATAATCTCACATTTATCGAATACAGCCATTCCGCGGGAAATGAATCCTATCGCAGGAAACTCGCCGAATATTACAAGAAATACGATATCGATGTTGATTACACCGATATGATAATTACCACAGGCGGTTCAGAGGCGATTATATTTGCTTTCATGTCCTGCATGAACCCGGGTGAAGAGGTAATTATTTCAGAACCATTTTACACAAATTATAACGGCTTTGCTATTGAGGCAGGAGTTAAGATCAGGCCGGTCACTGCCAGAATCGAGGATAAGTTTGCCCTCCCCCCTGTTTCCGAATTCGAGAAGCTGATCAATGAAAAAACCAGGGCGATTCTTATAAATAATCCCAATAATCCGACCGGATATCTTTACAGGCGGGAAGAACTTGAAGCCATCAAGGACCTTGTTAAGAAACATGACCTCTATTTGCTGGCTGACGAGGTCTATAAGGAATTTTGTTATGATGGGCGCGAGTATGTCTCGGTCATGCATCTCAAAGGCATAGAAGATCGGACAGTTTTGATGGACTCGGTCTCCAAGCGTTACAGCATGTGCGGGGTTAGAATCGGTTCGCTCATTTCCAGGAATAAGGATATCATCAGTACTGCCTTAAAATTCGCCCAGGCACGCTTGAGCCCGCCCAGTTACGGCCAGATTGCAGGCGAAGCGGCAGTGGCCACCCCGGATTCATACTTCGAGCAGGTACGCTCGGAATATGTTAAGCGCCGCGATATCGTAGTTGAATCGTTAAATAAGATCGAGGGCGTGTTCTGCCCGAAACCAAGCGGTGCATTTTATTGCGCGGTGAGACTGCCGATCGATGATGATAACAGGTTTTGCCAGTGGCTGTTAGAAGATTTCGAATATGAAAATCAAACTGTAATGCTGGCGCCTTTGAGCGGATTTTATTCCACTCCCGGCCTGGGAAAAAATGAAATTCGGATCGGCTATGTGCTGAAAGTAGATTCATTGAAGAAAGCAATGAAATGTATCGAGGAAGCGCTCAAGGTCTATCCGGGAAGAATAAAATAACCTACTTGTGATATTTGCCTCCATGCAGGATTGACATGGCCCGGTATAGTTGCTCGACCAACATGAGCTTTGCAAGCTCATGTGGAAATGTCATTTT
>JAABVY010000278.1:4092-14487 GCA_011777135.1 Candidatus Zixiibacteriota bacterium
TCGGAACTGATCAATTTTCCATTCTGATCTAAAACGACCACAGGTTCATTTCTTCCCAGTCGTCCAAGGATTTTTTCGCCTTCCTTCTTAAGGAGGATATCTTTGCGGGACTCATCCAGGACCTTCTCCCCTTTTATGGTATTTTCTTCCAGGCGCGCATATCTTGAAAGCAATTTACTGTAATGGTCAAACCCGGATTGAATCCAAGGTTCTTTTGTCTTGCCGACTGATATTATGCGCAGATTTACCATCAGGAGGATTCAATGACCTTAACAATGACCTTGCGGGAACGTGAACCATCGAATTCACAGAAAAATATACCCTGCCATGTTCCCAATACCAGGTCGCCATCCTGGATCATTATATTGACGGAGGAACCCATCAGAGAGGCTTTTATATGTGCTGCCGCATTTCCCTCGGAATGCTTATAATTGTCCGACCATGGGACGTTCTTTTCGAGGCTGTTTATTGTGTCGGCTTTCACCGATGGATCGGCCGATTCGTTTATGGTAACTCCCGCCGTGGTGTGCGGGACATATACAACTGCCATGCCCTCTTTTACACCCGAATCGCTTACTACCGATTTTACCTTAATGGTTATATCGATAAACTCGGTATGAGACTCGGTATTAACTGATACTGTTTTCATCATTGGAATAAAGCCTCCACGAAATCCTTTTTGGAAAATTCATCCAGATCATCCATTTGCTCCCCCAAACCGACAAGCTTGACTGGAACATCAAACTGATCGGCAATGGCTACCACAATGCCGCCTTTGGCCGTGCCATCAAGTTTGGTAAGGACGAGACCTGTGAGTTCCAGGGCCTCATCGAAAACTTTGACCTGACGCATGCCGTTTTGCCCGGTGGTAGCGTCGATTACAAGCAAGGTCTCATGGGGGGCGCCGGGATGAACTTTATTTACAACCCTTTTGATTTTTTTCAACTCTTCAAGCAGATTGAGTTTGGTATGCAGCCTGCCGGCCGTGTCTATGATGACAACATCAGAGCCCCTCTTCACTGCCGCCTGCATGGCATCAAAAGCCACCGCAGCTGAATCGCCGCCTGGCGCGGATTTGACTATTTCGCTTTGGGAACGCTGGGCCCAGATTTCTAGCTGCTCAACAGCGGCTGCCCTGAAAGTATCGCAGGCAGCCAAAAGGACATTTTTGCCCTGGTCATGAAAGTACTTGGCCAATTTACCGATCGTTGTAGTTTTGCCGGTACCATTGACTCCCACGATCATGATAACGTAGGGCTTTTTACTTATTTCAAAGAAGCTCTGCGGCGTACTGCCATTATCAGAAAATATCTTGCCGATTTCTCTTTTCAGGAGAGCAAGAATTTCTTCTTCTCCCTGAGGCTTTTCCTCTTTATTTGCTTCAATCAAACCATCGATAATTTTCTGCGTGGTCGAGACGCCGACATCCGACTTGATCAGGATCTCCTCAACTTCATCAAGAAAGTCCTCATCGATCTTCTGGTGCATGCCTATAACCAGGCGGATTTTTCCGAACACTTCATCTTTGGTTTTGGAAAGTCCGTTAACCAGTCTTTTGAACGAGAATTTCATCGATTTATCTCGACCTCCTGCTCAGTTTCCTCAGTCGCCTCATCGGTATCGGTCTCTTCCGGCTCGGTCTTTTCCGGTTCCTCTTTATCCTGGCCAACAAGATCTGCCTCGATCTCAAGCTTCTCGCCCCGCCTTTTCAGGTCCACAGATACGATCTGTGAGATACCGGGTCTGGACATCGTGATACCATACAGGGTTTCGGCCTGCTCCATGGTCAGTTTATTATGTGTTATTATTATAAACTGCGTTTCCTCGGTAAAACGTTTCACCAATTTTAAAAATCTTCCAATATTTGCATCGTCGAGAGGAGCATCGACTTCATCCAGGATGCAGAATGGCGAGGGCTTGACCATGTAAAATGAGAACAGGAGAGCAGTTGCGGTAAGCGCTCTTTCGCCGCCTGAAAGCTGATGGATGGACAATAGTTTCTTGCCTCTCGGACGGGCAGATATGTGGATCGGTGCCTCCAGAGGATCGGCACCCTCCTCGAGTCTTAAATTAGCCTCACCGCCCTCAAAGAGTTCGCAGAAGACATTCTGGAAATTCTCTTTAACTATTTCGAAGGTCTCCAGGAATTTTTTCCGGGCGGTGCTGTTTATGCGCGAAATGGTGGTCTTCAGATCATCCTTGGCCTTATTTAGATCATCAATCTGGTTCTTGAGGAAATCTGCGCGCGATTTGGTCTGCTCAAACTCCTCCAGCGCCAGCAAATTGACCGGTCCCAGGGACTCCAGTTTATTTTTCTGCTGAGACAGAAGCCCTTCTTTTTCAGCGCGTTCATCATCATCAAATCTGATCGTCCGAGACTGGGCATTCAGATCATAATTGTATCTGTCAAGAGTTTCCGATGCCAGCGTTCCACGCTGGGAAGAAAGTGAATTTATCTTCATGTTTAACTCATGCGACCGATCTGAAAGCTCCTCCGATTTCTGGCGCAGCTGCTTGAGAGATTTGTCAAGGTTATTGAGTTTAGAAGAGATTTCAGTGATTTCCCCTTCGGCCTGCATCAGAATATCGGATGACTGTTCACGCTGCTTGTAAACCTCTTCGATCTCCTTTTCACTGGATTTGATTTCTCTGGAGAATTCCGTAATATCGGATAACAGTTGTCCCAGGAGCGCACTTTTTTCTACAAGCGAATGTTCGATCTCGGTCTGCAATTCTGTAAGGCGGCCGCAATTAGTCTCTGTGGTCTGAAGAGAGGATTCAGCCGAAAACAGCTTCATCTTCAAATTGGATAACTTCCTTGAGAATTCCTCCTTTTCACTGGTGGCACTGCCAAGCTGCTCCTTCAAATGCGCGGCTCTTCCTTCCAGTTCGGAAAGATGACTTCTCTTGCTGTCGAGTACCTGATCGAGACCGGATTTCTCTGAATCGATTTCTTTGATCTTGTTTTCAATTTCGGTGCTGGCCCGTCTCT
Organism: Candidatus Zixiibacteriota bacterium; assembly: GCA_011777135.1. Classification (GTDB taxonomy): domain Bacteria; phylum Zixibacteria; class MSB-5A5; order JAABVY01; family JAABVY01; genus JAABVY01. The sequence continues at coordinate 7,085 of JAABVY010000278.1, forward strand.
TTTCGGATAGCTGGGTCGAAAGCGCCCGGATCTTTAATTCAGTTTGAGATAGATTGGTGCTGATAGAAGCCAGTTCTTCCTTCAATCCGGTCAAAGTGTCCGCATCATTCTCTATTGCACCCGTCAACTGGAACTGTTTTTCAGATAACTGTCTTATCTCGTTCGCTATGCTTTCCAGATTTTTTTCAATTTCAGTGTGACGCTGGTTCAATTCATCATAACGAGCCTTCTGCCCTACAAGGAGAATCTCTTCAGTCCCGCCGATTGCCAGGCTTTTTTGGAAGTCCAGCATCTCGCCCTGCGGAGAAACCATATCGAATCCCTCGAGGCCGGGCTCATCGAAAATACTGCTCACAATCAAAATATCCCTGAAAAGATATTTTACCATCGCAGAATACCTATCCTCGGAAAAGACATGGTTTGAAAGCTGTCCGATGATATTCGGATTTGTCGGAAAACTTATCTGCGGTTCAGAAGGCTCTGGAATATTCTCCAGGATTATTAGGCCGAAACGTCCAAGCTTATTTTCGAGACCATAAGCCAGCAAGTTCCTTGCGGTCTCTTTTGTATCCACGACGAAATAGTTGGACAGCTCACCCAGAACTGTCTGGACACAATTCACATATTCCGGTTCAGGATTTATCAAGTTTGCAACCGTATCGATTATACCCGGAAACTGCTCTTTAATCTGACCGATCTGCGCGGCACCCGAGGTATAACCCTCATACTGATGGATTACCTTACCGGCCAGTTCTATTTCCGCTTTAAGATGATGATACTCTGAGGAGAATTTTTCCTGTTCCTGTTTTAACTCGTCCTGCCTGCGCCGCAGTTGATCTAATTCATTGAGATTTGATGCTCTTCGTTCAGAAGTGAGTTGTATCTTTTCTGAGAGTTCATTCTTAGAGTTCTGCAGACTGCCCTTCTCGGTATTCAGTGCCTTAAGTTCCTGTTCGGCTGAACCGATCTCATGCCTGATCTCATCGATTTTTTCCAGTCCGGTGGTATATTTCAGGTCAAGGGTTATCTGACTTTCCTGATTTTGAGCCAGTTCCCTGTTCAGCGATTTTATCTCCGCTTGAATACTCTCATATGAGGTGGAAATCTCCTGAGTAGATGATGTCATTTCTGAAAGTTTCTCTTCGCCCTCTCCCACCTGCTGCTCAAGTGCAGCAACCTGACTTCTGTAATCTTCGGCATCAGCTTTGGCTTTTTCAATTTCGGAATGGAGACCGTCTTGTTTGTCTTCGAGAGAGGATACTTCATTCAGAGTAAGGTGATGACGGTTTTTGGCGTTGTCAGATTTTTCTCTTAAAACAGAAATGGTCTTTTCTATTGTATGCAATTGTTCGGTCAGGCGGGAAAGATTTTCTCTTTTAGCCCTGACAGCATTTTCCTTTTCGGCTATATCGAGCTTTATCTTTTCCCGGTCGAGCTCAAGCACATTTATTTTCGATTTTGTCTCATCCAGCTCGGCCTGAACCTGGCCGCCTTTCCCTTTGAGTTCCGAACCCATCTCCTCCAGANNTCAGCTTTGGATACCTGGCGTTTAAGCGAATTGGCCTGCGAGGAGACCTCGGAATATAGATCCTCAAGACGCATCAGGTCGGCGGCGGTATTTTCCAGCTTGCGCAGAGCTTCTTTCTTGCGCTGTTTGTATTTTGTTATGCCGGAGGCTTCCTCAAAGAAATGCCTGCGGTCCTCGGCCTTGTCAGAAAGGATTATGTCGATCATATCCTGTTCTATTACCGAGTATGTGCCGGAGGTGAGGCCTGTATCATAGAACATCTCTGTAATGTCTTTCCTGCGGCAGGGGACTTTATTAATTAGGAATTCTGAATCTCCAGACCTGTATAATCTACGGGTCACCGTGATCTGATTGTAAGGCGTCTGGAGAACTCCGCGATCATTGAGGATTGTGAGATTGACCTCGGCCATACCGAGCGGTTTGATATCTCGCGTTCCCGAGAAAATCACTTCTTCCAGTTTGCCGCCCCTGAGGATGGACATTCTGGTTTCACCCAGGACCCAGCGGATGGCGTCCAGGATATTGGTCTTACCGCAGCCATTGGGGCCGACAATACAGGAGATACCGGTGGAGAATTTTAGTGTGGTTTTTTCGGGAAATGATTTAAAGCCCAACAATTCAAGTTTATCGAGATGCATGAATTACCTCTTAGTTGTTGACACCAGCCCTGAAGTTTTTCAATACTTCTATAATTGATTTCAGTATCAGTTGTTCATTTTGTATGTAATTTGATTTGATTTCGATATTATAAATCGGATTTCCCCAGCTTCCATAGGTACCAATTCTGATCGGAACGCCCGAGCAGGCCGATATATATGCATTATATTGACTCTTACCTGCGGCGAGATCGATCAAGAGATCAGCTTCGAGGTTCTTGATCTTTTCAATGAACTTCTTGCGCGGAAGCCCGGACCATGAAACTTCGGATTCATCCGGCTTGATTCTATAACCTAACGATAATTCCGGTGAGCTTTCGTCTCCTGTCTTACCAGGAGGACTGACCACGGTATATGCAGTACGGGGAAAAAGCTGTCTTAAATCATCCAACAGACCCTTCATGTCTTTTTTATGAAGCTTCTTTGTAGGCAGAAGGATCAGGATGTGATAAACGGAGTTAAACATCTCACCAAGGTTATAGCTGGAACGGCTGATCTTTCTGATTCTGAAGCGCAATTTTATATTGTTGACGATTCTTCTTAAGCCCATTATTAATATTCCGTTTCAGTTATGGTTGTATCCACATAGTCGATCCAGTTTGTTTTTGTGAAAATTAGATCATGCTTTCCGACTAGATCCAAAGTGTCAAGGACTATATATCCATTTAAGTAAATTCTCGAACCATCTTTCTTAACCATGCTGATAAATACACTATCGTCAGCAACTTCCCTGATTGTGTCTTCCTCACTGTACAGCTTCATCTCCGGAGACCGTCCATCTACCGAGATTGTAAAGCCCTGCTGGCTAGCGGGATAAATTGAGACGGAAAGATCATCGTAGCGTGCCAGGAATTGCTCCCGTCTTTGCTGCTCGAGTTCAGCCGGCGTGAGTTGATTTTCAATTTCAATTTGATTGGAAGATTCAGGTTCTGCCATAAAAATTATGATCAGGATTACAGCTATAAATGCCAGAAAGACGAAAGCGCCGATTATCATCAGATATTTTTTAGTCTCTCCATTCAGGCGTTCACCTTGCTGTCTTTTGCGTTTATCGTGTATATCAACCACGGGTTTCAATGTCTGCGGCATGTCATCCTGTGAGGGCTTGACTTCCTTTGAAGGTCTGGCAGCGGGTTTAGCTTTGGGCGCTTTTGAGGGAGCCTGAGAGGTGGCGGCCTCAAGATATGACTGTAGCTTATCATATGGTATATCAAGAGCTTCCGAATACGACTTCAAAAACAACTGCAAGTAAGGCCCTTCCGGCAGGACATCATATTTGTCCTCCTCGATAGCCTCGAGATAATCCTGTTTGATCTTTGTGGTTTCCGCCAGCTCTTCGATACTTATCTCTTTTTCTTCACGCAGCGATTTCAGATATTGCCCCAGAGAGCTGTTCTTATCTGATGGATCAAATTCAATATACAAAATCAGACCTCGCTTTTTAGTTCTTTGATCAAATCTCTGAAAAGCATGGCGGGAAATCCTATGATCGTATCTAGTTCGCCCTGATAGCTTTGAACAAGCGCGCCACCACGTCCCTGAATCGCATAGGCTCCAGCCTTCCCGAATGGTTCCCCGCTGTCGATATAATTCAGGATAGTCTCCATTGAGAGCTCGTGGAATCTTACCTTGCTTTCAGAATTACCATACACAGCCTTTTCACTCCCTGTTTTTCTCAAGGCCACCGCCGTAATGACACTGTGGATCCTGCCTGAAAGCTCTTCCAGCATTTTCCGGGCTTCCTCTCGATTTTCTGGCTTATTGATTATCTTTTCGCCCAGTACCACGATGGTGTCGGCAGCGATAATCACGCCCGCTCCTTCCGCCTTTACAGCCAGCGCTTTTCTCAAGGCTAACTTCCGGGCATAATCAGCGGGCATCTCCCCGTTTTCTATGTTTTCATCAATATGCGGGACGATTTTCTCGAAATCCAGTCCCAGCATTCTCAGAATCTCGGCCCTCCGGGGTGAATTGGAACCCAAAATCAGCCGCGTGCGACCCACACTGTCAATAATCTCAGCCCTGAACTCCGGGCTGTAGGATAATTTATATTTCATTACGATTTACTGTCTACAATAATTGTAACCGGCCCCCAATTATTTATTTCCACCAGCATATGCGCGCCGAATTCTCCCTCGGCAACTTTCAATCCTTCAGCTCTGCAGGCCTCCACAAATTCATGATACAATTTCTCAGCCTGTTCCGGCTCAAGAGCGCCTGAAAACGAGGGCCTGTGGCCCTTACGCGTATCGGCAATAAGGGTAAACTGAGAAATAATTAGAACATCATAGCCGAGTTTGAGGCAGGAGAGATTCATCTTACCCGCCTTGTCCTCAAAAATTCTCATATTCAGGCATTTATATGCCATCTTACGGACGTCCTCGCTGGTATCCCCCTCAGCCGCGCCAACCAGCAAAACAAGCCCGGGGCCGATTTCGCCGATGATTCTATTTTCAACTGAGACCCGTGCGTTCTTAACGCGTTGCACAACCACTCTCATAACCAGTTCAAATTAGGATTTTGCTTTATGGTTGTCAACAAAAACCAATTAATATCAAGTATTTAGCCAATGTATTCTGCTCCAGAAAACAGACCTTGGCCGGGGTCAATATCGTATTTTGATCAAGGTGAACTAATCTCTTTTGTACGTTCGATCACCGCTGCTCCTACACTGTCGCCCCATACATTCACCGCGGTGCGGAATCTGTCCAGAAGCCAGTCCACAGCAAGAATGGAGGCTATTCCCTCAACCGGCAGATTTACCGACTGCAATACGATAACCATGGTAACCAGGCCCGCCTGGGGTATACCGGCTGCTCCCACCGCCGCCAGGGTGGCCGTAAGCACAATAATCACCTGCTGTGCAAAGGACAGGTCAACACCATAGAGCTGGGCAATGAAAATGGCGGCCACCGCTTCATATAGAGCCGTGCCGTCCATGTTGATAGTTGCGCCCAACGGGAGCACAAATGATGCGGCTTTCGAATTGACCTTATTGTTTTTAACTACCGCGTCAAGTGTAATCGGCAGGGTGGCCGAGGAAGATGCTGTCGAAAATGCCGTGGCAACTGCCTGGATGACTCCGTAAGCGTATTTTAATGGGTTTCGTCTGGCCAGAAGGCTGAGTACAATCGGAAGTACTACAAATGCATGGATAGCGAGGCCTGTTAAGACGGTCAAAGAGTACTTTCCGACTTTCAAAACCTCGAGCCAGATTTGATGTCCCCCGCCTCTTGTTAAAGGTTCGGCATAGGCAATAAAATATTCCACGCCATGACCACCGTGAAATTCTATGAGTGTCTTCAAATCCCGATAGATTGCCGGATCGAGCATCGGCATAGAGGCCTCGGCTATTTTCCCCGCCACCAGTCCGAAAACTCCGATCGGTGCAAAATACATGATCAGGTGCACCATCTTCATGATTACATCATTGAGACCATCAAAGATCTCATACAGCTTCTGCCCTTTGGGACCAATGGTTGTCAGAACCGCTCCAAAGAAGAGTGAAAAAATAATCAGCGGGAGAACATCGGTGCGTGCCATGGCATCGAAAATATTGGTCGGAATCAGGCTAAGAAAAAACCGGAAGACCGAAAACTCACCGGCATCCACGATCTCCTTCTGCTCTATAAAAAAGAGCCCCTGCCCTACTCCCGGCTGAATCAAATTGACACATATAATACCAATCGTAACCGACGCAAAAGTCGTGAGGAAATAATAACCCAGCGTTTTTGCAGCCGTGCCGCCCAGTTTGCGGATATCTCCCAGAGCCGCTACGCCGGTTACCATGGAGGTTATGATCAGCGGTATGACGATCATCTTGAGTGCATTTAAGAAGAGCTTGCCGAAAAAAGCCGACCAGAGCATATCCTCGCCCAGGAGATAGCCGAGAATTCCTCCCAGGATGATTCCTATCAGAATTCCAATCAGAATTATTTTGGTGCTGCGTGAATCGCCCACTGCCATAATCGATCCAATGCTGATTGAATGTTATTATAAATTACTATCTTAAGGAATTGATGTCATTTGGTCAATTGATAAAATAAAAGCCCCACCCAAAAATAGAATGGGGCTTAAAATGCTGTTCACATTCTAACGGCCAGATGGCATGAATGCGCTAAAAGGTATCGGACTCGCAGCGGTCACATCACCGCATTCGAATGATTCCGTATAGTCCACATTAACATTCGGACCGCTCATCTGTACCCTGGCCTGATTATTGCCAAGGAATGTCACTGTCACCGACCAGCTGCCGTCAGCCTCACCGGCAGACCCCTGAAAATCGACCGAAAGATCGGCGGAAATAACGCCTGCCACCGGGCAGCCATAAGGCTGGGTCAATTCCACATCCGCAACATTAATGGAATAAAGGACACTGCCGGTTCCCCTCTCGGCCCCCTGCGCAGCGCTGACTTCGTAATCGAGATTGAGGTCACCATTGACAAGAACATCCTGGTCAACCTGCTTCTCGTATATGCAGTCTATGTGATATTGATTTATGCTGAATGTCAGGCTGGTATCACCAACCTGCATATCAAGCAATGCCTCCAGCCAAAAAATCAAATGCAGGTAATCTGTATTGGCGTCCGGATTTTGAACTATAATTTCACCTTCTTTGAATTGCACTGAATCGCTTAAGATGATACTGAAATCCAGATAAGAATCCTGTTCTATGATGGTCGTATCCTGTTCCATATAGAGTACGTGCCATCCCTCGGCGGTATACTCATAATAGATTGAATCTTCGGGGCTGGTCACGGTATTAGTCTTGAGGAATATGTCGTCCATCCCCGGTTCACTGAAGCCGTCAAACTGGTTGAAACCGAAAATAAGGGATGACATAATGGCATCCATATCCTGGGTGATTTGTGTCCTCATCAAGTTCTCAATATCGACCTCCCCGGGGCCGGTGCCGTTATCGTCTGAACATGCAAAGGCGATCAATAAAATAGCTATTGAGCCAAGCAGCGCCGGCAATTTCAAAGATCTTCTCATTCCCTCCTCCTGTCTGCAAGTTTATGTATGTATATATTTAGTTTCGGATTCATCGGTATAATATTAGAGCATAAAAAATATTTGATACCATTAAGTCAACAATAATAATGTACATTACTATCGATATTCTATAATTCCTCAGTTCTTCTTGATTCCATGCATTATGGCTGGAAATAAAGCCGGGTTGTTTTTTATATTGCTAAATTCGTATAATTTTAGGTAAT
>JAABVY010000355.1:0-1065 GCA_011777135.1 Candidatus Zixiibacteriota bacterium
GTTGAACCTTTTCCGGAAGAATTCCATGGTAAGACATCAATCGCAATGGTTGCCTGCTATTCGGGTGAAATCGAAGATGGGACCAGACTTGTGGCTCCATTGCAAAACCTAGGGGATCCAATACTAGAGGTCGTTGCGCCAATGCCTTATACCGCACTGCAACAAAACTTTGATGCCGGCATGCCTGATGGCGGGCGATATTATTGGAAGGCCCACTATATGACCGAAATTTCTGATGAAGCCATTGAGACATTTATAAAACATGTAAATCCCCTCGTGGGACCGCTGTCATTGGTAGGCTTTGAGCCGATGGGCGGGGCAATCGGCCGGGTTGATCCAACTGCTACAGCTTTTCCGGATAGAAATGCAGCCTTTGGCTTGGGAATCTGGGCCGGATGGACTGAACCGGGCGATGACGATGAAATTATTTCATGGACTCGGAACTTCTATGAAGCTATGAAGCCATACTCTACGGGCGGCGTATATGCCAATTACCTTGATAGGGATGATGCCGAGCGGGTGAAAGATGCCTTTGGTGTAAACCTCGAACGCCTGCGGAAAATAAAAGCCAAATACGACCCGGACAATTTCTTCAGATTGAATCAGAATGTAAAGCCCGGCAAATAATTATAGGTTTATTTATTAACATGGAATCCGCTTCTTTGGACTCCACCACGAAAAAAGAGGTACCGGTCAAAACCGGCACCTCTCATTTTATAAATGTCTACCTTGATTACTTAAGCAGCATCATTCGTCTGGCATCAACACCATCTTTGGTGGAAATACGATAGAAGTAAACTCCTGAGGCCTGCTTTGAAGCATCCCAGTTGACCGTGTGACGTCCGGCAGGATATTCTTCATCCGCCAGGGTGGAAACACGCTGACCAAGGAGATTGAAAACTTCCAGCTTTACATGTGTTTGCTCGCTCAAGCTGAATGATATCTCGGTTGATGGGTTGAATGGATTTGGGTAATTCTGCTCGAGTCCGAAAGAGGCGGGAGCCTGATTGCCACCCACATCTGATTTGGCAGCAGCAAAGGCCGGCGCCGGCATAATCTTCAGCC
>JAABVY010000355.1:1165-6789 GCA_011777135.1 Candidatus Zixiibacteriota bacterium
CCAGCCATCTTCTCCGGGCCCCGGAGGCATGGGCTGCCCGATCAGATAAGGGGTAATATCCGGCGCCGGAGCATCCTGGCCTGACTGGTAAACCTTGGCATATTTATTGGCCTGGAATTTCTGGCGGCTGACCAACTGGAACTGCACCAGGTGCAGATGGATCGGGTGGGCATCGCCGGTTGTATTGATGATCTTCCAGACTTCGGTGCTTCCTAGTTCCGGAGTCTCGGTTGTGGGAGCATCCCAGGTTGTGTTGTTTAAAATTGCCCTTATGGGACCGTTTGGACCCATGATTTCGTCAAGCGTCAGTTGGCGGGTATTGTCCCAGGTGGTAAGTTTTTCCACATATCCCGGGCCGGGAGTAGCAATCGAACTGTTATCCGGAGCGGTGAGTTCAACGACTCGGAACTGCATGATCTGACCATCGGTCATCGGATTAACAGTCATGCCATTCGGATATGGCGACCTGGCGTTGTTGCGAACTGTGAAAGTGGTTCCAGGTGCATAGCCTGAAAAATCAACTATTACATCGCGGCGCTCACCGGGTGCGATGACGAGTCTTGGAGAGTTTGGATCATTGGGATCTGAAATCAAGACTGGCGCATCCAGGTAGCCGCCGTCCGAACCGATCTGCCAGAAGCCGGGGCCGGTCGTATCGGCCACGTCTTCCCATATCTCCATGGCATAAAAGCGCGAATTGGAGCCGTTAAGAATCCGGAAACGATATTTGCGCGGCTCAACCTCGAGATAGGGCCAGACTTTACCGTTTACAAGGATCGTGTTACCAAAAAACTCCGGCTGCCAGAGCGGATGGATTTCGGGATTGTCTCCACCTACCGGGTAGTGCAGGGAACCGTCTGTATTGAACATACGGTCCTGAATCACCATCTCAATCTCATAATCACCTGAGGGCAGGTTAAGGGGATCCTCAATGGCCGGGTCGCGCAGGAGATAGAAGCCTGCTAAACCGGCATAGACGTTGAGGCGGGTTATACCGAGAACATGATCATGGTACCATAGGGTTGTTGGAAGCTGATCATTAGCATACTCATAAGTTGTCTTGTACCAGCCGGGGCCTGTCTCTGCAAAGCCCTGAGTGAACCATGCATCCGGTCCGCCATCGCTCTGGGGCTCGACTTCACCGCCATGCAAATGTACCACAGTGGGTACGCCGGAAGTCCACTCGGCCATGTGCAGAGTGGTATCGATGGCATAATCAAGGAGATGGGTCATAGGCAGGTTATTGACCCAGTTAACTGTTACCGGTACACCCCGGACTGCCTCTATTGTGGCGGCCGGATATGAAGCGGTCGCCTGCGAAACTCCATAGCCCCACACTGTTGTGGGCGGAAGCTCGCTGTGGAGCTGCTGGGTAACTTCCCACATTCCGATTTCATAATGATTTGGGGCAGCCTGCGGCATTGTCCCTGGTATTGGAAGGGGATCCACATACTTGGTAAGTGTAAGCGGATCAAGCGGTACCTGAGCTGAAGCCGCAACTGAAAAAGCTGCGATGAGGACGAGAAGAAGCGAGAAATGCACGCTTTTCAAACAACTCGTTAGCTGTTTGCTACGCATAAATAGCCTCCTATGCTGTTGTATATTGTTGGCAGATTCGGATGAACCTGCGGTTGACATGCCAAACAAAACAAATTTTATCCAGTATTTGTTCCAAGTCCTTAATATACTTAGCCGAATTTTTGATACGGGCCTCAACGAGCAATAATATTAGTAATATTGATGATAGTGCGTGCAAGTAGATCAGTTAAATTATGCAGCTTCTCATCACTTTCGGCACGCAGAAAAAAAACGGGAGAAAACAAACATCAGAGTTGAAGTGCTTTGAGGAGTAATATCGTTATGTCATCCTGCTGAGGTCGACCGTCTGCATAAGCTCGATTGGCTTCAAAGATGCCATCTATGATCTGCTCTGCACCCTGATTTTTGTTATAAACTACATATTGTATCGCCCGTTCGATCCCAAACTGCTCATCAGCTGGATTCATTGAATCTTCAAGCCCATCGGTCGAAAACAGAAGCATTGATCCGGGATCCGAAAAAACGAATTCGCTGGCAGTATAGCGGGCATCCTGATGTATGCCGAGAGGAATCCCTGTGCTGGCAAGAATCCGGTTTATACCGCCTGCTTTGTCAATCAGATATCCGGGGATATGTCCGGCACTTGCGTAGATGACCTTCTTTGTTCCAGGATCAAGCTGGCAGATAAGCAATGTGACGAACTCTCCATGATTAAAGTCCTTAAAAAGCAGTTGATTGAGCCTGGCCAGGATTTGCGCCGGATCAGAGCAGCCGGATGCAAAAGCCCTCGTGAGAGCTCGTGTCTCTGCCATAAAGAGCGCTGTCCCAATGCCATGACCGCTGACATCGCCTATTGCAATGACCAGGCATCCATCCGCGGTTTCAATGAAGTCGAAATAATCTCCGCCTGTCTCATCGGCAGGGAATGCGTTGGCGGCGATGTCGAAACCGGGAATTGCGGCGGTCGTAGCGTAAAAGGTCTGTTGCACCAACCGAGCCAGCTCCAGATTAGCCTCCTGTTCTTTTTTCTCAATCAGACCGGTTATATCTTTTAGAACGGAGACATAATGGGTGATTTCGCCTTCTCTCTCCTGCATGGGAGTGATGGTCTGCCGGGCCCAGTATAACTCGCCCGACTTTTTCCGGTTTTTAATCGTGCAATAGAAAGGTTTTCCAGAGGATATTTCCGACCAGAGGCTGCGGTAAAACTCGCCGTCATGTTCTCCGGATTTGAGTATGTCCGGAGTTCTTCCGATTACCTCTTCCCGTGTAAATCCGGTTGTCTTTTCAAAAGCAGGATTTACATATTCGATTTTGCCTTCTCTATCGGTTATAAGGACGCTGTCCGCTGTCTGATTCAATGCCGAGGAGAGTCTTTTGTAAATTAACATCTTTTCGCGGAGCCGCTCGCCCTCCGTGATATCACGATACTGCCATATATGTACTGGAGAATTAGACAACTCAGTCACGGGGATATAATCACGCTGGAATATCCGGCCGTCCAGGAATTGAATCTCCTCATTTAAAACGGCAGTCTTTTCGTGCATTACCTCGTTGATTCGCCCGACGAATCTCTCGGGGTCATGAGACCTAGCTGCCAGGAGCCAGATGCATTCTAAGCAATCCCGGCCGGTAAGATCGGACGGCTGCGCCCTTATATTAAACATTGTACAAAATGCCTGATTAACCTGTTGGATCTGCCTTTTATCATTCATTATCAGAACCCCGGCCTTTTGGCTCTCTATCAAGGCGCACATCTGCATTGAAAACGAATCCAGATTCTCTTCCGCGATTTGTTGTTTGGAGACATCGCGCAATACTATCATTCCACCATATATAATCCCATCTTCATCTTTCAGAGGCTTAGCGCTTATGGTAATCCAAAGACCGAATGGATTGGCCTGATTTTTGACATATATAAGCTCATCATTAATGTTTTCTCCCTGCATTGCCCTTAGCAAAGGAAAGCGGCTGGATGCATAAGGTGTATGCTTGTCAGGCAAATAGCAGCCCTTGAAAAGTGACCATTCTGCAGAGTCAATATCGTGGGCACTGACCCCTAGCATGAGTTCGGCTGCTTTATTGAAAACAAGAAATCTGCCATCCAGGTCGGCCGCGGCAACGCCGTCAGGAATGTTAGCGACAGCAAACTTGAGCATGTCTATTGCGGTTGATTCAAATGTTTGATGCATATCAACGATTCATCCTTGCTTTATGGATTGCCCTGGTGATTAATAATCCGCGCTTCAATTCGGAGACGATTTAGAAAGACCTCTTATCGCGGTGCCTGCTGCAGCTTTCCTCAGAATCGATAGGAATAAATGATCGTACTCGTTTTCCGGATACCCGTGAGAATCTATAAGTGGTACTTATTTATGTTATATTTCTCTGTATCGGCAACCTCATACTCAAAAAACAGAATTTGATCATAAAAGTTTTTAAAATACAGGTAAAAATCAGGTCAGGATCGGGGTGTATGATGTACCAATTAAGCTAACCGATTGAGCGGAATTGCATAAGTTCTCCTACAGAAAGTATATCCGGAAGTCAATGTTATCGGGGCCGCATCGAGCTTTTCCATTTAATCGATTTAGCCAGGACCTGAAATTATATCTCCATCTTCCGCCAGTTAAGGTCTGCGAGCAATATATAAAGCATGGGGTGACGGCGCGGGCGGCCTGATCGCAGAGAAATGAGCAAAACCAGCATCTGATAACAGCTGTTCAATCTCCTCAAGTGAATAGCATCGAGCTTTGGAAGTCATATAGAAGAAAAGCGAAAATGCGGAAGATACAAGCTCCGGCTCTCCTTCAGCTTCTGAGAAGTCCCAGATGGCGATGGTGCCGCCGGGATTGATATGATTATAGATTTGGCGGATCACCCTAATTAACAGTTCTTCGGGTATATGATGTATCAGATTGCTCATGAAAACCAGATCATAATCGTTTCTCAACTCCGTCTTAAGGATATCGCCTTCTATATGCGTCACCAGATCGTCAGTACCGAGATCACGTGCAACATTCCTGGCAGTCTCGATTACGTTTGGAAGCTCTAATACCTCTGCTCTCATTTGAGGATTCATGCGGCTGATAGCTGACGAATATATGCCATGCGAACCGCCGATATCCAGCATCAGCCTGCTTCCTTTTTGTACCGGAATATTTTCCGCAATCCAGTCTGCTGCCGGGGCTGCTGTTTCTGCCATCGCCAGTTGATGGATATATAGACCGTCCGGCTTTTCCATGAGTGCCTGGAGGTCTACACAATTGCCTCCTGTCAGAGTGCTTTCCAGCTGTTCCAAAGCCTGCAACTGAATTCGACAGAATCGGACCCAGTTCTTCAGCTTATGGGAGCTGTTCTCAAGCAGAGTATTTCTGGAAACTTCCGTAAGATCATAATCCCCGTCTCTGGATTTTATGTATCCCAGGCAGCTCAGGATATCTAGAAGCCGTTTGATTCCATCAGAGTCCAGATCAAGATGTTTTGCAATATCATCTGAACGGTGTTTGCCATTTGCCACTGCTTCAAAAAGGCCTGTTGAAACCCCGGAAACCAGCGCCCATGCCGCCATGGCGGGTACGAAGGGGTCGAGTAATGTATTTGCTTCCATTTTTGGGTTAGTCAAAGATTCCTCCTGGTTTATAATTTATTAGATGAAAAGGGAATTATAGTATTCAAATTAAATCTATTAATTCTGATTGTGCCTAAGGTAAGATGCGAATAGGAGAGAGGCGGGAAGGATGATGGCTATTGCTGCCTGCTGAAATTATATATAATAATGAAACTATGTCAATTTAAATATGCAGGGCAGCTTGTAGAATAAATTCTCATCACTTTGTCCCTGAGCAAAACAAGTTCTTCTCGGCTAGTAAGATAGCAAAATGTGTGCTGCGGTTATCCCCTNNGTTACCCCCTTATATTGAGCTATTAAATGGATGATTTTTACGTGATCTCGTAATCTAGCACGCAATTTAAGTTTAACAATCCGGAATAAAGACATATTATTATGGATAATTGCAGAGAAAGGACAAAATACTCGAGCAGGAAGCTTCAAAAGTCCCGAAATATCAGGCATATTACCATAT
>JAABVY010000333.1:0-7132 GCA_011777135.1 Candidatus Zixiibacteriota bacterium
GAGTTGACAATCTTTTAAATCTCGCAGAGATTCGACCCGCATAAAAATAGAGATATACTATGATAAAATATACATCTTCAACAGAGGATATAAATCCTGAAAATCTTAATGGCTTTTTCGTCGGATGGCCCAATCCGCCCTCAACACAGACATTTCTGAAGATATTGAAACAGAGCCACGAGGTTGTACTGGCTGTCGATGATGCCACAGACAATGTGGTGGGCTTTATAAATGCCATCAGCGACGGAATCTTAAGCGCATACATTCCTCTGCTTGAGGTCTTACCGGAATATAAAGGAAGAGGGATCGGAAGCGAGCTGGTCACGCGCATGCTGAGAAAACTCGATGGTCTCTATATGATTGACCTTGTCTGTGATCAGGAACTCCAGGCATTTTATACAAAAATAGGCCTGAAGCCCGGATTTGCCATGATGATCCGCAATTTCAAAAAGCAATCAGGGAAATGAATCAGCCCTGACTGTGCAGCCGCCAGGAGAGGGTTCCCGGCGGCCACAAACACAATTCAGCTAATCAGCTTCCTCAGCCTCTTGGCCATGCTCCATTTCCATCTCCATCAAACGGGCCATNNACGGGCCATCTCCTCGCTGTTCTTGTCAGCAAAGGCATGAATTTTAGCCACCATTTCCGGATCATCGGAAGTGAAGATCTCCACATAGCCATGATTGGTTTCCACAGTCTGAATTTTGGCGCCGGACATCCACAACTCACCATAAGCGGAACACATGCCGCAAAGATAGAGCTGCTCGCCTTTCTGCAGCTTTTCAGCCACAGCCATCATGTTGGCATTCACCTTCCTCATCGCGGGAAGATACTCATCCTCAACCGTGGTAACCATTATCGCACCATTGTCGATTTTGTGGTTTTCCCAGTCGGAATGTTCCAGAAGTCCCGGCTCGGCGATGAGGTTCTTGCAAAATGCACAGTTTTCCATATCGAACCATGGCTTCCCGGCTTTCTCGGCCGTCTCATCACCGGCAATCAAAAGAGCGCCGCCGAATAAAAGCATCGCCCCCAAAACCAACAAAAATAGATTTTTGTAACGCATACTCCTGCCTCCTGCAAAAATGTTAATATATGAAGAGTTATCCATATTTATCATCTGCTCTTAATTGATAGCCATATCCCGGGATGTGATAATTTCCTAAATCTATATTCAAAATCGCGCCTGGCAAATCATTTTTCCAAAATTTTCGGATCGGCAGGGAAGGCACAGGGCAGGAACTATCTTCTTGGTGCCTATTTCTTTAAGAGCCGCAATGAGTTAGCAATAACCAGCAACGATGTGCCCATATCCGCAAAAACCGCCATCCAGAGCGTTGCCAGCCCGAGACCGGCCAGAATCATGAAAATAAACTTGACAAGTAGTGAGAAGACGATATTGAATTTTATAATCCCCAACGTTCTGCGGGAGAGCTTGATCGATTTTGGCACCATCTGTGGATTATCGCCGATGATAGCGACATCAGCCGCCTCAATCGCCAGATCGGAACCTCCTGTGCCCATGGCAATTCCCACATCTGCCAGTGCCAGTGCCGGAGCATCATTGATACCATCCCCGACCATAGCAACCGAACCGTATTTCCTGCGGTAATTCTCCACCAGCTTGCTCTTCTCCTCCGGAAGGAGCTGGCTTTCTACATGACGGATACCCAGCTGTTCAGCAATAGACTCGGCGGTACGGAAATTGTCTCCGGTAAGCATAACGGACTCCGATATTCCGCTCCTGTGCAACTCAGCTATAGCTTCTACAGACTCAGGTTTTGCCATATCCGCAAGGGCAATCGCCCCGATCAATCTATCTTCCCTGGCCAGCAGGACAAGCGAGTAGCCTTTTTCTTCAAAATCTGTCACCCTTTCATGAAGATCAACATCGCTTATGTCATGATCATGGAAAAATCTGTGGCTTCCGATCGTATATCGGGCGCCTTCAATTTGAGCCCTGGCGCCCTCACCGGGAAAAGCCTTGAAACCGCTGGTTTGACGAGGATCGATCTTCAGATTTCTGGCGTGCTCGAGAATGGCACCCGCGATCGGATGTTCTGAATTCTGCTCCACAGATGCCGCAAATGTGATTATGTCATTCGACGAATATCCATTCATTGAGACAACGTGCACCACGCCGAAACGTCCCTCTGTCAATGTACCCGTCTTGTCGAATAGAACCGCCCTGACATTGGCCAGCTTCTCCAAAAACACTCCGCCCTTTATTAAAATTCCTCCTCGCGCGGAACGGGTCAGGCCGCAAATTACCGCCACTGGAGTCGATATCACCAAAGCGCAGGGACAGGATATAACCAGGAACACCAGCGCGCGGTAGAACCAGGTCTCGAATGCGCCATTGAAAAATAGTACCGGGATAGCAAAAACAAGGATTGCAATCGCCACCACGACAGGAGTGTAAACCTTCGCAAACCGGTCCACAATACTCGCCAACCTGGATTTGCGCGAGGCCGCCTCCTCCACCATATGCATAATGCGGGTCAATGTCGAATCGGAAAACGGCTTAGATACCCGGGCTTTCAAAAAACCGTCAGTATTGATCGACCCGCTCAATAGCGTGTCACCCTCAGTCTTCGAAACCGGCATGGATTCGCCCGTCACGGCAGCCTGATTGATATAAGCCGTGCCCTCGGCAATCTCGCAATCGGTGGGGCAGGTCATACCCGGCTTCAAGAGGATGGTATCCCCCTTCTTCAGGTCCTCGAGTCCCACTTCCTTTGGCCCATCGGCAGTCTCCATCTCAATCTCGTGCGGTATCTGCTCAACCAATGATTTAAAGGCGTTACGTGCCTTGCGTACCGACCGACCCTCAAGATAATTGGCAATCGAAAACAGCACTATAGTGACTGCGCCCTCGGTCCATTCACCAATAATCATCGCGCCTATCACCGCCAGGCTCATGAGAAGATTCATATCGGCAGTCAGATTCTTCAGGGCATAGAAAGCCGACCGAAAGATAAAAAGCCCTCCAGTGAGAATCGCAATTGAGGCAAATAATATCTGCAGATAACCCGGCTGATCCAATATGGAAAGGCCGATCTCGATCAGCACGGCTGCCAAGGCTATCAAAAGTAGAATCTCCTTCAGCCTTGAGACTGCCCCGAGTCTCTTTGTTCCCTCAACCCTCCGGCCCTCACCGGATTCTTCCGCTGCCGTATGGCCCAGGCGTGAAATCTCCCTTAAGATTTTTTCACGATCAATTATCTGACTGTCGATCGATAAATTGATCTTGCCTGTGGCAAATTCCAGGTTACAGCTTTTTACACCTTTAAGACGTGAAATGCCCTTTTCCAGGCTGGCTGCACAATCCGGGCAGTCCAGATCGACTATTCTTAATTCGATATCTTTATTCATTATTTTTCTTCCAGGATATGATCATAGCCAACTTTTATAAGCTCCCTGACATGATCATCATCCAGTGAGTAATATATCATCTTTCCATCCCGACGGAATTTTACCAGCCGGAGATTGCGAAGTATCCGCAGGCTGTGAGAGGCGGCAGAATCCGTGAGATCCAGTTCCGAAGCAATCCCGGAAACCGGCAGCTCTCTCTCGGACAACAACATGCAGATTCTAAGTTTTGTGGCATCCCCCAGCACCTTGAATGCCTCGGAAAGTCTGGCTATGCTATCAACATCATATGGGCTGAAACTTCTATCCATATGATTTTCGTTTCTTAAGTTATCAGATGAATCCATAATTCGACCTCATTCCTCAAACATCACATATGAACAATTGTTCATATATTAATATAATTCGGTAAAACTGCAAGATTTATTTGACATAAATGAATTGAATTTTGAAATCATATGGCATATATTGATTTATCCGCTTGGAATATTTTAGATTTAAATACAGGGAGAGACACCAATGCCTTTGAAATTTGAATGTCCCGGCTGTCATCAGGATATAATTGTCCAGTATCTCAGCAAGGGGGAGACTGCCAGATGCCGGCATTGCCTGTCAGAGGTTAAGGTTCCGGAAGATGCAGAGGAGATAACCGGCTCCGAAGTCCAGGAATACGCCCGAAAACTGCAATTTGGGCCAGAGAGAAGACACGCTTTGCGTCGGCCCTACGATCCCTATGGCCTGGAACTGGAAAGGCGCGGGAAGATTGTCTTCCTGAAAGTCATGGGCTGGATTATACTTATCGGTGGATGCCTGTCAGGACTGATGACTATGATAATGGGGCTGACCGAGCCCTATAGTGAAGATTCTTTGGGTGCAGGCGGAGTTTTCATGGGATTGGTTTTGATCATAAACTCCTTGGCCCTGTTTGCTCTCTTTATGGTAGTTGCNNCTTTATGGTGGTTGCATCTATCGCCGATCATATGATTCTGATGCAGCATTATCTGTTCAAAGACGAGAAGGCCCCGGAAAGCAAATCTGAACAGGAGCCGGATACCGATTTTTCTCGATCATCCTGAAAATCGATTCTTTAAATATTCATAAATATGTTGATATTGAATTTAAAATCATTGCAGGAGGAATCATGTCATTCAAAAAAGTACTCTCAATACTGATTTTAACCATACTTTTCACGGGTCAAATCTATGCCGAAGTCGGGGACGTGATCAAATCATACGCTGCGCCAGGCGATTTCCCGACCGGTCTCACATATGACGGCAAATATCTCTGGAATACGGATCGCAAGACCGATATGATCTACAAGATCGATCCCGGCTCGGGTGAAATTGTGGCCTCGATGCCCGCTCCCGGATACCAGCCGGAGGACCTGGCCTTCGACGGAAAATATATCTGGTGCCTGGATAAAGGGGAAAATCTAATCCATAAAATCGATCCCCAAAGTCAGATCACCCTCAAGAGCATAATGGCGCCCTGTGAACGTCCCCGCGGAATGACCTATGACGGCCAGCATCTCTGGCTCTCGGATATCCGCGGCGATGAGCTGATACAGATATCCACTGAGGATGGCACTACCATCATATCTCATAAGGCGCCATCCGGCAATGTCCATGGCCTGACCTTCGACGGCAAATATCTGTGGGCATCAGACAGAATCTCCAATAAGATATATCTTATCGAACCTGAAACCGGATATGTCATCTTTTACTTCGATTCCCCGGACGAATTTCCCCGTGGGTTGGCATTTGATGGCAAAAACCTCTGGAATTGTGATTATCAATCGGATTCAATCTACTCCATAAAAATAAAGGATGAGAAACTTTTCAAGACCTGGGACGAGAAACATCAGGTCCTGCATTATACAGAGCAGGTGAGGAATTACGGCCCGGGTGATCTTCTCGATCTCGAGATTTATATTGCCATTCCCCATGACCGTGACAATCAGAAGGTGATCGGGGAAATTAAATACAGCACTCCTCCGGATGAATTCCGTACGGATCAATGGGGTCAGGAGGTGGCTGTATGGCAATATGATACCCTGAAGGCCGGGCAAACCGCTGAGCCCACCATGTCAACTGAATGCAAGCTCTATTATATAACCTATTTTGTGTATCCTGAGGATGTGGGCACTCTGGAGGACATCCCCACAGAGATTAAAGATAAATACCTCATGAATGATACAAAGTTCGCTATGGATAACGAATTCATGCAGGTGACTGTCAGGAAAGCTGTTGGGGATGAAACCAATCCATACTGGATGGCCCGTAATATTTACCAGTATATTATGGAAAATATGTACTATGAGCTGGCGGGAGGATGGAATGTTGCACCGACTGTGCTTAAACGCGGCTCGGGGTCTTGCTCAGAATATTCCTTTGTATTTATATCGCTCTGCCGCGCTGCGGAAATCCCCGCTCGTTATGTAGGCTCGGTTGCTGTGAGGGGTGATGACGCCTCGACCGATGATGTCTTCCATCGCTGGTGCGAAATCTATCTACCCGAGGTTGGATGGTTCCCGGTCGATCCATCAGGCGGAGATCATGAGTGGCCTGAGCGGCAGGCGGCTTCCTTTGGTACCCTACAGAATCGTTATCTGATAACAACCGAGGGTGGGGGCGGATCTGAATATCTCGAATGGGGATACAATTCGAACGAAAAATGGAAATCGAAAGGAAAAGTTAAGGTCCAGGCCGAACATTTTGGCGAGTGGTCCCCGGCTTCGAATCAAGGCGAAAGCACATCTGAGCAAGCATCGATGGGTGAAAAATGCGCGCCTGAATAATAGAAAAGAACATTCTTTAGCTTGACCCGACCGGTCTCAAGAGATAGATTATACCAGAATTGAGTCGGCCGCTTATACTAAAGCGGCATCGGGGTTATCTTGCCGTTCTATAAGCCGATACATATACAAAACGGCAATAAACAGAGGAGAAATACCAATGCTCTATCTTGTCACCGGAGGCGCTGGCTTCATTGGTTCAAATATCGTCGCGGAACTTCTCAGACAAGACAAAAAAGTCCGTGTAATAGATAATTTTTCAACGGGCCGCAGGGAGAATCTGGCTCGCTATATTAACCGCATCGAGCTGATTGACGGTGATATCAGGGAATATTGGACTGTTCTGGAAGCAGTTGAGGGAGTGGACTATGTCCTTCACCAGGCCGCTTTGCCGTCCGTGATCAGATCTGTCAATGCTCCTCTGACATCAAATGAGGTAAACGTTACCGGTACTCTGAATCTCCTCGAGGCATCCCGAAAAGCCGGAGTAAAAAAATTCGTATATGCCTCATCATCATCAGTCTATGGCGAATCAGAGCAACTTCCCAAAAAGGAGGACATGATCCCGGCGCCGCTGTCCCCCTACGCCAACAATAAGTTGACCGGTGAGCACTATTGCATGATCTATGACAGGCTCTATGACCTTCCAGCAGTATGCCTCAGATATTTCAATGTCTTCGGACCCAACCAAGATCCCTCCAGTGAATATTCAGCCGTTATTCCGAAATTTATCTTCGCACTGCTTTCCGGGGTCAAGCCAATTATCTATGGTGATGGCAAACAATCTCGTGATTTTACCTATATTGCCAATACAGTGCATGCCAACCTCCTGGCTGCAGAAAAGGATGACGTGAGAGGTGAGATATTTAATATTGCTTGTGGAGAACGTTATACACTCCTCAAGCTCCTGGAGGAATTGAACGACATTATCGGCACCAATATCGAGCCCTCTTTCACCGGCGAACG
>JAABVY010000333.1:7164-18396 GCA_011777135.1 Candidatus Zixiibacteriota bacterium
AAATTTTGACTGCTGAGACGTAATCAATGGCAACACCGGAATTGACTGCTCAAAGGCAACCGCTAATAGATAAGAGAATCTGGACCATCCTTGCGCTGGTAATAATTGTATATCTTCCTGTTCTTATCGAACTGATAAGCGATTGGTACAACGACGATAACTATACTCATGGATTTCTGATCCTGCCGGTTGCGCTGTGGCTGATCTGGAGCAAGCGCAAAGAACTGGCTCAGACACCCACACATCGTAATGACCTCGGATTGGTTTTTGCAATTGGATCGCTTTTATTGTTGATTGCAGGCACCGCCGGCGCGGAATATTTCACAACCCGGGTGTCGTTCGTGACGCTTCTATTTTCACTCTCTCTGTATATGTTCGGATGGCCCTTTACCCGCAAGATCTGGTTCGCATTTTTCTTCATGCTCTTCATGATTCCAATACCATACGTGATTTATTATTCCCTTACATTTCCCATGCAGCTTTTCGCCTCCAAGATCTCCACAAATATTTTAAATCTAATCGATTTGCCCCTGATAAGGCAGGGCAATATCATTCATATTCCCAACTATTCTATGGAGGTGGCTGAGGCCTGCAGCGGAATCAGATCGCTATTCTCTCTGCTGGCGCTGGGAGCGCTCTATGCTTACTTCACCCAGCCCAATAAAATAAAAGCCGTGATATTATTCCTGTCAACTATACCGATAGCAATCGCCGGCAATGTCTTTCGAATCACTGTCACCGCTCTGGGTGCACATTTAATTTCGACCGAATTCGCGGAGGGTCCATTGCATGAAGTTTCCGGTATGATCGTCTTTGTTTTTTCATTATTACTGTTGTTGATATTTGGAGCTATTTTAAAATGGAAAAAGCCAGAATTCAAGCATACGGTTTCGGGCTGATCCTGGTCCTGCTGGTAGCAAGCGGCGCGCTTGCATATACGCTTCGCTACCTGAAGGTGGAGCCGGATAGCATGGCCGACTTTGAACGCATTCCATTGCAGAAGGATCAATGGCAAGGAACGCAAATCCTCTTCTCCGAGGCAACCTACGAAGTCTTGAATGCCACAGAAACTACTATGCGCACTTACAGCTCCGGGGGCGATTTGATGCCTGTGCTTTTTATTGGTTATTTCGAGGATCAGAAATACGGCTCGCAGATACATTCACCGAGACATTGCCTTCCCGGTTCAGGCTGGGGCATTCTTTCTCACAGGCAGGAGAAAATTGAAGTGAATGGACGAATTCTGCCCATCAACTATGTGATTATCGGCGCCAAAGAAAGCCGCCAGTTAATGTACTATTGGTTCGAAACACGTTCCGGAACAATTACCGGCGAATTTGCACTCAAATTCAACCTTTTCTTAAATGCGCTTTTTATGAAACCTACCGACGCCGCATTCATTCGGCTAACCGTCAATATTCGGCCCGGCGCTTCGATAAAAGCCGGCGAAGAAGTTCTGCATGAGTTCCTGACAGATTTCCTGACCCAGATCGAAAATAGCTTGCCTTTTAGCTCCATTTAAAAGATATTCGGAATATGTTAGTTGCTTATCTCAAAGCTCTGCGCATCGAGCAATGGACAAAAAATCTGGTGGTCTTTGCCGCCCTCATATTTGCCAAAGAATTCACAAACCTGGATCTGGTGATTCAATCCATCGAAGCCTTCATACTCTTCTGCCTGGCTTCATCGGCCATTTATCTTATAAACGACGCCATTGATGCGGAGAGGGACCGAAAACACCCTGAAAAGGCAAAACGCCCCATAGCTTCGGGAGAAGTTAATAAAGGCAACGCCATAGTCATTGCTGCGATTTTTATTATAATCGCCGCAGCGGGATCGGTCTACCTGTTGAATATCTACTTCTTCACCACCATAATAAGCTATCTGGTTCTGATGCTGCTTTATTCTCTTGTATTGAAGCAGATAGTGATCATCGATGTTATGGTGATAGCAACCGGCTTCGTCCTGCGCGCGGTGGGCGGGGCAGTAGCAATCATGGTGGAGATTTCCCCCTGGCTGATTATCTGTACAATCCTGCTGGCGCTTTTCATCGGATTCGGGAAAAGAAGACACGAGCTAACTTTACTCGAAGATTCAGCCGCGGATCACCGGGGAATTCTGGAACACTACAGCGTGGGGCTCCTGGACCAGCTGATTTCCATAGTAACGGCAGCAACTATTATAGCCTATGCCATCTATACTCTGTTTGGTGATGTCTATGAGAAAATCGGGGTACGTCATCTGGAACTGACAATACCATTCGTCATCTACGGCATCTTCAGGTATCTCTATCTGATTCACAAAGGGGACAGCGGTGGAACACCGACCAGAATCCTGTACACTGACCTGCCAATACTCTTCACAGTTCTTCTCTGGATTGCCTCAGTGTTTACTCTTATGTATATCTCCCATCTGTAGCACCATACAGAGTTTGCCAAATGTTAATAAAACCATCGAACTTTTTCTCAACCTTCACGTAAAGTAACGAAGACCTCTTGAACCACCCGTATCCACCTGATTGAAACTTTAAGGAACTCCATACCGGGGAGGGCAAATGCAACTTGCTAAAATAGCAGTAACCCTAGTGGTGGCCATCGTTCTGTCTTTTTCTTCAATCCTTAATGCAGAACACGACTATATGCAGGTCAGGATTTTTTATGAAAACGCTGATCAACTCAGAGAATTACAGGAAATGGGGCTTGATATCATAGGATATCAAGAGGGATATATCGAAATTGTGACCTCTCCGGCCGAACATCTCCAAATTCTTGCTAAGGACTTCAAGACAAATATTATTCATGAGGATCTGGTCGCATTCTATCAGTCACGCCTGGATCCGACCAAGGACATGGGGGGATATATGACCTTGAGCGAGATAAACGCATATATCGATGAATTAATCGCATCCAATCCCGGCATAGTATCCTCCAAAATCTCGCTGGGGCAGACGATTGAGGGGCGTGATATGTGGGCCTTTAAAATCTCAGATAATCCGGAGGTAGATGAAGATGAACCGGAAATCCTGTACACCGCAGCAATTCATGCCCGAGAGGTGATCACGCCCCTCGTAGTCAAATATTTTGTCGACTATCTGGTTGAAAACTACCCCACGGATCCCGACGCGCAGTTTCTGGTCGATAATCGTGAGATGTGGTTCGTCATGTGCGTGAATCCCGACGGGTATTATTATAATGAGGCTATCGCTCCCGAGGGCGGTGGGATGTGGCGCAAGAACAGGCGCGATAACGGAGACGGCACATTCGGGGTTGATTTAAACCGCAATTTCGACTATATGTGGGGCTATAACAACTCAGGTTCATCTCCATACACATTCTCTGAAACCTACCGCGGGACAGCACCATTCTCAGAACCCGAGATACAGAATATGCGTGATTTTCATATTGCTCACGATTTTCAGATTGCTGTTTACTTTCACTCCTTCGGCAATGTTCTTTTCACAGCCTGGGCTTATAATTCATCATTCCCGGAAGACGCCGATATTTTCCTCGCTTTAGCCGACAGTGTTAACTCGCTCAATGGTTACGCAGTGGGCGTGGGCGCTTCTTCAACTAATGGAAGCGCGGATGACTGGGTATATGGCGAGCAAACCTTAAAAAATAAGTGTTATGCTTTTATCTGGGAGGTGGGAACACAACTTGACGGCTTCTGGCCGGCGCCACAGCGGATACCTATTCTCATTGAAGAGAACCTGGAATCATGCAAGTTTATGGCCGAAATTGCGGGCGGACTGGACTCGCTATACCAGCTTCGACCACCAGAGGCCCCGCTCTTGACCGCTCCGGACACCTCGCAATCCCCGGATTATGAGGTCTCCTGGATACTTGATGATACCTTAAATCCGGCAGTCGAGTATGAGCTTCTGGAATTAACCGATTACCAGAAAATAACTGATCCCGGCGAAGATTTCGAGAATATGGCTGCCAACAACGGATTTGAAATCTCTTCCAACAGGTACCATTCCGGACCAACGTCGTTTTACTCCGGCGATGAAATAACCGGTTTTCAATATCTCCTCTGGGAATTCAATCACGAAATTGAGGAAAACGACACCCTTGGCTTCTGGACCTACTATGAAACCAATGAGCATTATGACTACATCTATGTTGTCGCCATCAGCAACGATACCGGCTATGTACTGCCGGGGAATATCACCACGACGGCTAATCCCAACGGCTTCAATCCGGGGCATGCTATAAGCGGATCATCGAACGGATGGATTGAAGCAAAATTCGACCTCTCCGAGTTTGCGGGCAGATTTATCGCTCTTGCCCTGGTGTATACCAGAAACGGCCTCGGATTCTTTGAAGGCGTCTATTTTGACGACATATATCCTTTTGACTACTTCCAGACCGAAAACCACATTAACATATCTGGCGGAGAGAATTCCTACATCTTTATCGATAAAACAGAAAATGAGTACTACTATCGCATCCGAGCGAAGGACGCCGACGATCAATGGGGCGGCTTTTCGAATATTGAGAAGACCCTGGTATACTTCGGGCCACAGTATATCTGCGGCGACCCCAACGCAGATCAGAACGTTAACATTTCAGATGCTGTTTACATCGTAAACTATGTATTTATTGGAGGCGCGCCCCCCGATCCCATGGAATCAGGAGATGCCAGTTGTGACGGCAATGTCAATGTGTCAGATGCTGTCTGGATAATCAACTATATATTCATGGGGACAGGTGATCCCTGTGACACCGATGATGACGGGTTTCCCGACTGCTAATCGGTTCCTTCCAACGAACGCCCGTCCGGTTCCTGCCCGGGCGGGCAACTTTATTTTCGTCGATTATGATTTGCCGTCACAAATTTAGGTAGGTGCTGTCTCCACGATTGACATGCATGAGTTCAAAATTCTTATCGAGAGGTTCCAGCATTTCGCTTAAATCAGGAGACAATCCCAGGAGATAATTTGTCAGACCTTCCATATAACCACAGTTTTTCATAGCCCGTCGCCAGGATTTATAACTCTGATTAGTAACAATCAGATCTACATCCAGCGCCTTAAGGGTTTTAGTGCTTTCTTCTATCACATATTCCTCAAATCCTGGAAGTGCCAGGCAGTCTATAATAGAACCGAGTTTCATTTTCCCGAAAAAATTATGGCCTTTGAGATCCGTCGCCATAAGCACAGCCCAGCCCACATTATTTTTGCCAAAAAACACCCGAATGCGCAAGAAGCGCTGATCAGATTGGGGATAAATCATATTCAGAATATTACTATCCCTCACTGAGGAGAATATGTACCCTTTGCGGATAACGTCCCATAGATCATTCGCCCAACTTGCGAAGCCATCAACCATCTCTGAACGAGAATCCTCTATTCTCAATGTTTTTCTGAGAATAAAGAAATTCAGAAACTTCAAGCCAATCCATCCGATACCGGAGAAGGCAGCCAGATCCATGAGCATTTTGTATAGCAAATTTCTGCGCAAATATGAGATATTGCGAAGAAACCTGAATGGATGAAGAATTCGGAAATAGAAAGGTACGTCATGCATTTTCCATTGCATCCTGCGGAAAAATTGCGCTGCAGGCTGATCATGTCCGCCAATCCCCAGAACGATCATAAGGGGCTGCCGCTCCAGCCCATCCTCAAGCAGTTTCTTGCCAATACCTTTGAATGAGCTGTCAACGAAAGCCTCTGAAAGAGGAAGTTGATATGCGGCAATTTTTTTGTCTTCCTGATTTATTCTGAAGTCCTGATGCCTGAGTATATATCCACCTCGAACATATTCTCCCTGCACGGCCAAAAAATATTCCTGATAGATATCCGCATCATCAGTTCTGGGGTATTGCCGCGAGACAGGCTCTTCTGGAAACTGATACCGTGAGCCCCCTTCCTTCAACCGCCTGTTGAAAGCCCTGACAGCTTCTATATGATCATGGGTATATGGTACAACCCTCAAATTCATTTATTCTTCCGCTTTCCTAATCGGGCATTTCTCACCTTATCCGCCAGCCAGCGTCTTTCCAGTTTCAGGCGCTCGCTTTTGCTGAGTTTATGAGCACCATTTTTCTCCATCAAATAATCGAGAAGACGATTAACCGGTACATACCACCCATTCTTCTTCGATAACCGTTCCATCAATGTCACAAACTCCGAATCCAGTCTTCCATCCTCATGAAATCCGCAGCTCAAATGCGTATACACTATGCAGCATCCACCCTCAGCTTCCAGGCGATCCTGATTCTCTTCTTTCAAGAGAAAATTAAATTCTCCCAGATGAGCTCCGTCTGATGACGCAAACCAGTTATTCACATACTCCCTTTCAGGATCATAATAAGGCATGAATGGACATTGCTTCAATGTGTTTATATCCCTGAATACGAAATTGCGGCAGTATTTTATAAACTGCCTGCAGACATCTCCCCAGAAATACTTGCTTCCCTCAACATGCCCGAAAAAACTGGCGCTGTTTCTGAAGCCTGTAAGAAAATTATACACAAATTTGTTCAAACCGCTCAGTCTGCTTGGACCCCAGTAAATATCGTCAGCACATCCTGTATGATTACTCATGGAATCCGGATTATGCCCGAATATTTCATTGAATCTTTGCAGGCCCTCTATAATTTCTTCTCTGGTTGAACTGTGGTATGTATTCATATGATATGCTATCTCAAATCCTTTATCCCTGAGCTCCAACAGCCATCCGGCATACTCCGGATCCTCGCATGTATCACCGCCAAAGATCGGCTTATCATTTCCCCTGGATGGCCAGACTGATTTTGTAGTTCTGAATCCCAGATCATCAATAAGATCATAGACCGGCTTAACATTCTCCAGTGTAGCATTATCGGTATCGTCGAATATGGTAAACGCAAAATCTTTGTTTTCTGGCCAGTCCATCCAAATCCATTTTGAATTAGAATTAATACTTTGCGCAATAATTTAATAAAAACGCCGATATGGACAAGATAAATAGCGGCGTCTGACCCGTTAAAACGAACAGTATATTAATCAGGCAAAATGAATCTGTGTTCAAATCAAAACAGCGATATCCGGTATTATTCTGCCAGCCTTAAGGGCATTATCAAACAAAGGTAATCTTCCTTACGGTCCGCACCATAGATGATGCCCGCGGCTACAGGGGTGGAGAGCTCAAATACAACCTCTTCCGATTCGATCTGCTTCAAGACATCAATAACATAATTGGCATTATAGCCGAGTTCAAGACGTTCACCCGCATATTCACAGCTCAGAACTTCCTTGGCTTCGCCGCCCAGGTCAACATTGGTCGCAGAAAGCTCCAGGTTATTTTTATCCATCGCGAATCTTACCTGATGTGTGAGCGAGTTGGAAAGAATCGAAACCCTCCTTACCGCGGCATGAAGCTCCTCGCGGTTGACTATCATTCTCTTGTCACTCTCGGAAGGTATGACCTGCTCATAATTCGGATATGGCCCCTCTATCAGGCGGGATGATACTATTGTATTAGTATCCGTATCTTTAGGTATTGAAAACGTGATATTATTTTCTCCAAATACAACCCCCAGGTCGATATCCTTGTCGCCAACCAGCCGGGTCAAGTAATTCATTGCTTTAGGCGGAATAATCAAATCTTCCGTTAATCCAGAGAGCTTGGAATTGTCCAGACGCATCCGGGCCAAGCGATGCCCGTCGGTTGCAACCATGACCATCTTATCACCCGAAGTCTGCCACAGGATACCATTCAATGCCGGCCGGGTCTCATCCATGGATACCGCAAAATTAGTTCGTCTTACCATCATGGCGATATCTTTGCCCGGAATTTTTATCTCCTTGGCGGGCTTATATTCCGGAAGCCTGGGAAATTCATCGGGGGATATGCCCGAGACCTTATATGATCCTCTTTCTGCCTTGAGCTCAATTCTATTGTTAGCGACCGATACCTCAATCTCGGATTGCGGAAGCTCCCTGACGATCTCATTAGTTGTCTTGGCCGGAATTGTGAAGATCCCCTTCTTTGACGGCTTCAACTTCAGAGTGGTGGAAACAGAAATATCCAGATCTGTGGCTGAAAATGTTATCCCATCGTCATCGGCATTTACGAGAATATTTCCAAGTATCGGCAGCGTTGTTTTGGATGGGATAGCATTCAACACTATTTGAAGAACATCTTCAAATTGTGATTTGGAAATCGTAAACTTCATCGATGACTCCTTAAAAACTTTTTACTACTCGGTACCCCGGATTCTGATTATCAACAGTATATCAATTTATGATTATGCTATTTATAATATCTAATAATAGTAATAATGCTGTTTATACTGTTGAAAACTCCTTATCCTCACTCGAAATTGCATATAAGTATTAATCTTATGATTTGTAAATATAAAATTTTTATGTTGAAAAATATTTATAGAATGTTCGCAAACTCTCTCTTTTTGACAACACGAAAATTTCTTAACCTCTCTTTACATTTTGCCAACATCAATCCCACAGCATTTAAACATACAGAGAATTGATGATCGAATCGATCTGCAGTTTAAAGCGGACATCCCTCTTCATCCTGCTGGTCACCAGGTTGCAGGCATGAATTACTGTGGAATGATCCCGTCCTCCAAACTTTGCCCCGATTGTTTTCAAGGAGGCTGAGGTCAGGGTGCGCGCAAGGTACATGGCTATCTGCCGCGCCTGGACAACATCCTGAGTCTTCTTCTTGGCTCGCAGCATCTCCTCGGAGATCTTATATATCTCGGCTACAGTCTTCTGAATCTGCTCGATCGTAAGAGGCTTGCGGTCGGTCTTGATAACATCCTTTAGAACATGCTGGGCCAAATCCACCGTTATTTCCTTATTTTTTAAGGAAGCATAGGCACAGAGCCTGATAACGCAGCCCTCGAGTTCCCTGATATTGGATTTAACAGATTCGGCGATAAATGAAATTACATCTATCGGCAGGCAGAATTCATCAAACTCACACTTCTTTTTCAGGATCGCTATCCTGGTTTCCAGATTAGGAGGCTGAATATCGACTGCCAGCCCCCATGAAAATCTTGAAAGGAGCCTGGACTCCAAGCCCTTGACCTCAATCGGGGGCCGGTCCGCGGTCAGCACGATCTGCTTGCCGAGCTGGTAGAGCGTATTGAAAGTGTGAAAGAATTGCTCCTGAGTAGATTCCTTGCCGGTAAAAAACTGAATGTCATCGATCAGGAGTATATCACAATTCCTGTAAATATTAGTAAAGTTCGCAATTGTATGCTCGGATATCGAATTGATAAAATCATTGGTGAATTTCTCCGAGGTAACATAGATGACTTTTGTGCGGGGATCGGTATCGATACAGTAGTTTCCGATAGCCTGGATCAGATGTGTTTTACCAAGTCCTACTCCGCCGTAGATGAAGAGAGGATTGTACTGTGTTCTTCCGGGAGCCTCGGCTACTGCAAAACCCGCAGCATGTGCGAATTGATTGGAATCACCCACCACAAAAGAATCGAAATTGAAACGGCGGTTAAGCGGGAATTTCCCACAGTAAGTGGCGACTTCTCTTGAATCAGTCTTGCGGGCAGGAACTTCGTTATGATTCTCTTCCGGGAAAATATCGAACTGACTGGAATTCTGTCCGGCACGAATCATGAATTCGCAGCTGATCGGCCGAGAGGATACCTGGGCCAGAGCCTCGTTAATCTGTGGCAGGTAGTGTTCACGTATCCATTCGGCGGTAAAGCGATTTGGAACCCCCACTTTGATAGTTCCATTGTTCTGGGAGATGGCCATCGTGGGTTTAAACCAGGTGTAAAAGCTCTTGCGATTGATGCGCTTGGATAAATACCCCAGAACGTCAGACCAAATTGCTTGTGGTTCAGGAGACATATACCATCCTTTTCGGTTATCAACAATTGTGGAAAATTACAGGTTGTTTATAAACAGGAGGTTATGGATTTTTTGTAGCCCTTTGGTAGCAATTTTTCCACAAAATCTCAGTTATCCCTCACTGAAATACGGCAAATTCTCGACCCTAAATGAGTTTTCCACACTCTGTTAACACATTATCACTCAATGGCTTCCGAGGGTTATAATATCACTTTGCCAGAGGCTTGTCAAGCGATTTTAAGAATAATTACGGGCTATTTTTAAGCCTGTGTTTTTCAAGGTAATTGGCCCAAGAGAGAAGCCGGATTTTTCGGACGGTACTAGGGGTTAATTTTTGTATATTTCATCAGCATGCCTGAGAGTCAGTTACAGAGAGCCCCTAACCCTCCAATATTTTCACCAGCTTTTTTGCACTTTTACGATACACATCAACGGCTGGACTTTTATTCTCGCTCCAGACAAGTGGTGTACCTTCATCCGAACATTCCCTCACAGTCGTATCCAGAGGGATTTCTCCCAGAAGTTGAGCATCCAACAGTTTGGCCAATCGTTCTCCGCCGCCGGAACCGAAAATATATTCCTTGTTCCCATCGGGCATCTGGAAATATGACATGTTCTCAATCACTCCCAGCACTTTCAACTCTACTTTCTCCGCCATTCTGCCAACTCTCAGAGCAACATTGGCAGCCGCCTTCTGTGGCGTGGTTACAACAAGCAGTTGAGACTTCTTGAACTTCTGTGCTATCGTGATGGTAACATCACCGGTTCCCGGAGGAAGATCTATCAGCATGAAATCCAGATCATCCCAGTGCACGTCGGTCATGAATTGCTGTACCGCTTTATGCAGCATTGGCCCGCGCCAGATAACCGGGGTATCCTCCTCGAGGAATAATCCCATGGATATGATCTTTATTCCTTCCCGTTCAGGCGGTATGATCATGTTTTCAATGATTGTCGGCTGTCCCTGACAACCCATCATCCTTGGAATCGAAAAGCCATAGACATCGGCATCCAGCACGCCCACCTTATAACCCATGTCGGCCAGTGCCGCTGCCAGGTTGGCAGTAACGGTCGATTTCCCGACACCCCCTTTTCCGGAGGCAATGCACACGATATGCTTCACGAATTCAGTTCCGGTTTCCTCTTCCTTCTCGCCGGATTGATATTTGGCCAGCAGTTCCTGGGTCAGCTTCTGACGCTCCTCATCGGTCATTGATGTGAAAAAGACTTCCGCCTCTTTGACACCATCCAATTCTCTCACTTTCTGGGTAACCTCATCATTGATTCTGGCCTTAAGCGGGCATCCTGGTATCGTCAGTTTTATATTTACAAGTACCTTATCACCATCGATTTTGATATCCTCTACCATTCCAAGCTCGGTGATTGGACGGCCTATTTCGGGA
>JAABVY010000323.1:0-4111 GCA_011777135.1 Candidatus Zixiibacteriota bacterium
CACGCATGCAGGAACTGGGGCGCCGTCCCAACGCCTTCATACGTCCGAGTCCCAGTGGCGGAACCCTGGGCGGAGTGACCCGAAAGACTCGTGAAACGATGATGGTATTTGAGGCTGCCGGGTACGATGTCCTGCTTGTCGAGACTATTGGCGTGGGCCAAAGCGAGATAACCGTGAGGTCTATGGTGGACTTCTTCCTTCTGATTATGATTGCGGGTGCAGGGGATGAGCTTCAAGGTATCAAGCGGGGTGTTATGGAGTTAGCGGATACTATTGTAATCAACAAGGCCGACGGCGACAATGTCAGGAAGGCCAAAATGGCACGCGAGGAATATGCCCGCGCACTGCACTACCTCCAGCCCCGAACTGAAGGATGGGCTACTGAGGTCCGTACAGCATCCGCAATGGAGGGCACCGGAATTCCCGAAATCTGGGACTTAGTTATGGAATATCGGGATATCACCCAGAAAAGCGGATATCTCGAAAAACAGCGCCGTCAGCAGGCAATGGAATGGCTCCACAGTATGCTTCGTGAGAAAATTCATGGTCTATTTTATAATAATGAAAAGATTCAGAAACTCCTGCCGGATATTGAGAAGGAAGTGCTTGNNAGGCAGCCTTGGAATTACTGCAAAAATTTGAAAATCACCTAAAAAATATAGAAAAATGATTTAGCCCTGCGGCGTTCTTTCCTATCTTATACCTTCGGGAATGACCAGTCGATTCGCACAAATTACTATAATTAAAATATTATATGATTGAATCCACTGATCTCCATCGGTGTAATTACAACGTATACAATAAGATCGAAAAAATATTTGCTTACATTGAGGATGGTTAAGGATCGACCTCATTTCCTTTTTTGCATTGACATTTGACGATCATAGAGCTACTATAGCTCAGTTTGGCAGAGATACCTAATTCGAGATATCATCTTGTCTTACATGGAAAAAACAGAAAAAGAACATATTGCAGGGCTTGTACATGATTGTCTGAAGGGCAAAAAGGAAGCCTGGGATGAACTGATTAAGCGGCTGATCCCGGTCGGGATTGCAATCTGCGGACAGATGCGTCTTTCGAGTGAAGAAACTCTGGATGTGGTCTGGGAATGCAATTACCGCCTGCTCAAAAATCTAGAAAAACTGAAGGAGCCGGAAAAACTATTCAGTTATTATCGCTCAATGATCGAGAACGAGATAAAAGCTCTGATCAGGGGGCGCAAGCGTGCCAGGATGGCTGAAAGCACAATCAATATAGCGCTCTATCCTGACATGCCCAAAAATCCGGATGAAATCCTGAGCAGGAAAATGCAGAATGAGACTGTCTTAACGGCTTTGGGCAATTTGCCTGAAAGATGTTTCAAGCTGTTGTATCTCTTATTTCTGGA
The DNA here is from genome assembly GCA_011777135.1 of Candidatus Zixiibacteriota bacterium. Lineage (GTDB taxonomy): Bacteria > Zixibacteria > MSB-5A5 > JAABVY01 > JAABVY01 > JAABVY01. The sequence goes on from JAABVY010000323.1 coordinate 1,388, forward strand.
ATTTCCAGAACCAAGTTACAAGGAAATATCGGAAATAATGAAAATTCCGATTTCGTCAATAGGGCCTACACGGCGCCGTTGTCTGAAAAAACTACAGGAGATTCTTTCTGAAGAAGGATTCAATTTTTAAGTATTATTTTCCGGCCTTATTACTCTATAAGATTAGGGAGGCTGATTGTGAACAAAAATGAGGACAAAATAGAGATCCTTCTTAAGTTCTTGAGGGGTGAGCTTAACGCTAAGGAAAGCAAGAAAGTAAGATCTCTCATCAAAGAGGATAGAGATATGGCCGAATTGCTTGCTGTGTTGAAGAATTTGCAGCCAGACGGCAGGCATGCTGATTGGAAAAAGATTTTCAAATCGGCTCTTGAGTTATCATCCCGCCAATTCGAAGATTTTCAGAAAAGTCAACACAGGAATCAGCCCCCCTACGGTATAACCGTTTATGACTCAAGCGTATTACCAATCCCGACCGGAATCAGATCGGAATTTTCATCAACCGTCAATTCACGCAGGCTCAAATATAAAATCGATGGCATGGAGCTGGTCCTGTCATTGCAGCCGGTTTCCATGGAGAATTTTAACCTGATGGGTCAGATTTCCGGACTGGATGAAGGGCTCAAGATCAGGGTATTATTGATTTCGGGCCGAAAAAGGCATGAAACCGGCACCGATCAGTTCTATGTCTTCCATTTCGAGAGAATACCTACCGCTGAATACAGCATAAAAATATACGAGGGAAACAGAGTCATCGGCATCGCCGATTTCAAGATATGATACCTTTATCAAAGCTCGATAAGCTTAATGAAAAAAGCGCTTTAGAAAAATTCATCAAGACCAGATACAAATCGGATCCTGCCGAATTTGTCGAGGATATCAGCGCTAGTGTAAATGATCTGCTCCGCAGCGATTTGAAGCAGGCCGGGGAATATGTTGCACGCCTGGATGAGATCTTCGGATATCTTCCAGACCGATTCAAACAGCGGCTTCTGGCAATCAAAGGCAGGTACAATCACTGGAACGGCGTCCCTCGGAAGGCCCTAAAATACTATTTGCAGGCACGCGAACTACACCAGAAAGCCGGAGAAAGAGAGGCTGTGGCACGTCTCGGTAAAGGTCTCTTAGATGTTTATAGATTTCTGGGAGATTACAAAAAGGCGCTTCAGGTTGCTAAGAGCTCATTGCGGTATTTCAGGAAAGCGGGTCTTGCAGTGGATGCCGCTGATGTTATGAATAATATGGGCAATATATATCACCGCATGGATAATAATCGCATGTCCCTGCAATATTATGATAAAGCGAGAGAAATTTACCTGGGCGTCGGCGGGGTCAGGATGGCGGTCATTGAATTCAATCGGGCAAATATTTTCGCCAACATGAACAAACTCGAAAAGGCAGAGGAGCTGTGGCGCAAAGCGGCAAAATTCTACAGCAATCTGGGGATGGCGATTGGGGAGAATCAGGCGGTCTATTCTATCGCCTACCTTTACTTTCTGCAGGATCGCTATACTGAAGCGATTAAACTCTTCGAACAGGTCTACGACAGGTTTAAGGATCTCGGTGATGAGAAAACCGCCACAGTAACCCTGCTTGATATGGCCGAAATCGATATTTATCTCAATCAGTTCAGCTCAGCGGTAATGCTGGCCGATCAGATTATCCCCAAATTCAAGAAACTCGGCATGCGCTACGAACAATCCAAAGCCTGTTATTTCGCTGCCGATGCGCGAATCAGGCTGGGAGATTTTCAGTCCGCCGGTCATATGTTAAGAAAAGCGCGCAATCTCTTTGAAAAGCAAAATAATAACCTCTGGCTTGGTATGGTCAATATCGCCAATGGTAAACTCAATATGGCGCGGGGTCAATATGGCCGGGCTTCAAGAGCCGCTACGAGGGCTATCGAGCTTTTCCGCAAAAGCGGGGATTTGAGACGGAGAAACGACGCCGAACTGGATTTAATGAGGGCCTCAGTTCTGGCGGGAGATACCAAAAATGCCTTCAGGATTTTCAGATCACTTTCCAGCAAAAATCTGGTAAGCTACCAGAGGTATAACCTGAACTACTACATGGGCCAATGCTATTACAGGCTGGGTGATTTTTCGCATGCCCTGGATAAATTCCGAAGAGCAGTCATAATTGTTGAGAAGATGTTAAGCGGGCTGTACCCTGATGAATTGAGGTTTTTCTTTGCCATGGACAAGCATAACTGTTACAAGATGGTAGTGGAATGCCTTCTGAAATTGGAGCTCATAGATGATTCGTTTCATGCTAATCTGAGGGCGTTACAGAGCATCAATTATTCAGCGAATTATAAGCTCAGGCAGCATAAATCCATAACGGGAGAATTATTGGAGCAACGCAACAATCTGCGGGCGGCGCTTAAAAAGATGAATCAGGTTAAACATGCTGAACAGAGACATCTGGAGAAATCAGGCTCCTATCTGAGCCTGGAGCAGAAGCTCTGGTCAAATGAGAGGAAGATTCGATCCATTCTTTACCCTAGTGAGGTCCGTAGGCAGGGCAGCGAAGCAGATTTGAGGAATCTAAAAAAGAGTCTGGAGTCCGATGAGGTAATACTGAACTATTTTTCATCTGGACCGACCGTCGGCGCTTTCATGGCTGACAGAGAGAGAACAAAATATATCGAATTTGATATATCTTCATCTGAGCTGGAGTACTACCTGCAAAAATTGCATTTTATCTTCGAATCTGCCGTATTCGGTC
>JAABVY010000323.1:4148-19738 GCA_011777135.1 Candidatus Zixiibacteriota bacterium
GACGGCAGTTTTGCCCAGATACCTTTCGGCGCTCTCCTGGATGATTCGGGAAATGTGATGATAGACATGTATCAGATAAAAATGGCGGTAAATCCCGATAGCCTTCTGGCCAGAGCCCGGGCTCTGCATGGATTCGGCAATAGAAGAAATGCTGTTTTTGCAATATCGTCCGATTCTCTTCCTTCAACAGGTGCAGAGGCCAGCCGGATTAAGGAGATATTCAAAAAAGCAAACCTATATATTGATGAAAAAGCAGTCAGCGACAAACTCCTTTATGAAATCAGAAATTCTGACGGATTTATCCATATTGCTGCGCATGCCTCCCGTTCCTCCGAGAATCCGCTTTTCAGCAGGATTCTTTTGGGGGACGGTCCGTTCTTCCCATTCGATCTTTTTCAGTCAGGTATTAGGGCAGAGCTTATAACGCTTTCGGGATGCCAGACTGCTGCTCCTGGTCTGTATTATGGCAATTCATTCAGTCTCGCTAAATCATTTTTTCAGGCTGGAGCAAAATACGTTCTGGCAACTCTCTGGCCCGTATCGGACAAAATCAGCATGCTGTTCATGAATCGATTTTATGATTCCCTGAAACGCAAGAAAAGCATCTTCACTGCCTATTTGGACGCAGTCAATGAAATCAAGGGAATAACAGATAACCCGGCATTCTGGGGCTCGTTTATTCTGCTGGGGGCATAAGAAGGAGTATAGTAATGGCTAGTAGATCAAAGACTTACAGGGCTGTCTCCCGGATGATTCTACCGCTTTTATGGATAATTATGATGGGGCATGCTGCAGCGCAGGATGCAGTCAACCAGCAAGCGATTGTCCAAATAGGGCCCGGAAAATCTGTGCAGCAGGCAGCTCAGGCAATTGATGGAACCGTCATAGATTCCATCCCCGGAAAATTAACATACCTTTTATCCTTTTCGGATTCCTTGTACTTAAATGATGCCTTGACAACACTCAATGCAAATCCCAATGTCGACACTACGCAACCCAATCATATTGTTGGATTCACCGAAATCAACCAGGTAGACCAGGTTATTCCGGATCAAAGCGCTCCGCCCCTGTTGCAGGGAACCAGTCCGGCAAGCTATTATGAACATGCAGGTTACGATGCTATCGGGGCCGATTCCGCACACAGGATATCGACTGGTGAAAATGTCGTTGTGGCATTCATAGATAACGGTATTGATTTCGATCATCCGCTTTTTGAGGGCGCGATTGGAAACTGCGGGTATGACTTCATTGATAATGATACTCTCCCGGCGGAGGATTCCGGACTTTATTATGGTCACGGGACCTTTGTAGCCGGAATCATATTGAGAGTTGCGCCGGATTGCAAGCTTATACCTTACAGAACTTTTGACGGAGATGGCTGGGGCACTGTATTTAATATTTCTAAAGCAGTTTACAGGGCTATCGACGATTCTGTGAGGGTTTTGAATATGAGTTTCAGCCTGTCTGCGGATAATACAATTCTGAAAAATGCTATTAATGCCGCTTTTAATGCTGATATTGCCATGACAGCTGCCCCGGGAAATGACAGCAATAATGTATCCGTATACCCGGCCGGTTATAATGGCGTTATCGCTGTATCATCCATTGATTCAATGGATGTAATCAGTGATTTTTCAAATTACGGTCAGCTGATCGATATTTGTGCCCCGGGAGAGGGTGTTTACAGTTCTCTGGCAGGATACTACCAATGGGGCACCTGGAGCGGGACCTCATTTTCGGCACCAATGGCTGCAGCAGTATCCGGGCTGATACTGAGTGTTGAACCAAATCTGACCAGCAGCCGGGTTGAGCAGGTCCTTACGGGCACAGCGGAAACTGAACTTCAATGGGGTACAGTTGTTCCAGATGATTCTCTTTATGGATATGGGCGTCTTGATGCTCTGGCAGCGGTATCCGAGTTCAAAAAAGGTGACGTGGATTGCAGCGGCGAAATCAATAATACCGATAAATCATATCTCGAAGATTATCTATATCAATACGGGCCGGCTCCCATACCATTGCCGAAAATCGGCGATCTGGACTGCTCGGGAGAGGTTGATCTGGCCGATTATATGATTCTCATAAACTACCTTGAAAGTGGCGGCCCAAAGCCAACTCCTTGCGAGTAAATCTCAACCAGGAAGAGACCCTGATTAACCTAGGGGCTTCTCAAATCCTGTCAGTGTGAGATAAATCAATGCAAAAATCAAAAAAATGATCGAATATTGTATTTTTCTGTATCCTTTGGACTCTATAATGTGAGGCTTTTATTTAAGTCTGATCTGGCAGGCTGCTTGAGAGGGGTTTCGGCCGGTATTCTGATTCTCCTGGCTGAAGCCCCGCAAATTCGAAGAAAATTTGGGAATAGAAAGTCTATCAGGATTTGAAGGATTCGCCCCTGGTTGATATAATTGGAAAGCCCTCGCTGCAAAAACGAAATGTTTTGCATTTGAAAATGATTGAAGAAGCTACCAGCGCTGCTGACAGCAGTCCAAATTCCACAGAGCAAGCTTACTCTGCTTCCATACCAATTGCTGTCAGCAGCATAAAATTTCCGTATTTCAGCCGGGATCGAAGATGATTATAGCTTACGGAACCAATTTATTGGGGTCGGTCCATGAAAAGCTTATCCCGGGTCAGAAATGCATCCGGCGATAAGGCAGTCCTGTAGCTGATGGGGATGTACGGTCCTCCAGGAGTAGGTTGTAGAAGGGGGCTGTCCCCCTGTGGCCAAAGGGCATGTAGTGCGGGGATCTTTTAAGGCCGGCGATTCTCTCAGAATCGCCGGTGATTTTTATATGAAATACTGTATATTATGACATTGACTATTGTATTACTTCGTATTACATTGCCACACGCGTTCGCTGACCAATGAAAATATGAAAAGAATACCTATACTCATACTAATTCCAATCCTGTTGTTGCTTCCGTGCAAATCAGGCGCCTCTCAAAAAACAAATGTTTTTGTCGGCATCCCTCCACTGGAATATCTGGTTGAGCGGATAGCCGGAGATCTTGTTGAGTGCCATATCCTCCTGAAACCAGGGGAATCTCCTCACACATTCGAACCTGCTCCCAGGCAGATGATAGATCTTTCGCAGTCATCGTTTTACTTTGCACTTGGTTTTCCCTTTGAATCGAGGATAATCGAGAAGCTAAGCGAGGCTGAAAACCCCAGGATCATCGATATCACGGCGGGGACAGATAGACGGTACATGCATTCACATATCGATTTAGATGAAGAGCATCCGCATAAAGATAATCATGATCCGCATATCTGGCTGTCTCCCGATAACATCCGGATAATCTCCCAAAATATCGAGAAGACATTGGCAGAACACGATCCCTCCAACGGGACAATCTACTCCGACCGGTTGAAGGCCCTTTTGCAGGATCTGGATAGTATCGACCAGATAATCGATTCACTGCTTTCGCCCTTCAAGGGGGCCTCCGTCATGGTTTTTCATCCCGCCTTCGGATATATTACCGACTATTACGGACTCAATCAAATTGCAGTGGAGACTGAGGGAAAAAGCCCGGGCCCGAAACAGATTGAGTCAATCATAAATGAAGCCAGGGAATCCGATACCAGGGTAATCTTTGTGCAGCCCCGCTTTGACCCCAAGAGCGCCCAGTCAATCGCCTCGGCGATTGGAGGAGAAGTTGTGCCGATAGATCCGCTGGAAAGGAATATCCTCGAGAATCTGCTTGATATCGCCGAAAAAATCAGGGGGGCTTTAAAATGATTGCCACGATCCTATGGATAAATTGTAATTATAGAATAGGATGTGAAGAACGGATTTAACTTCTCTCTTATGTCGAATAAGCAAAATAAGAAACACAAAAGCAAAAAAGGACTCAAAGCAAAACCGAAAATTAATCAAAGGTTGATATATCTCATTTTCGGAATTGCAGTTGTCGCCGCATTTCTTATTTCCCAATTTCTCTCGGGTCCCGGACAGAAAGAACCATCCGGCAGAGAAGCCGAGAATCCAGAAAGGTCATCGGTGTTCGATTTTAGAAAAGAGGGGGAAGTCTGGTTTATTGACGCTGACGGTGAGCTGAAAGTTGAAATTGATGTTGAAATTGCCGATGACCCGGGCGAGATAGCATTGGGCCTGATGTATCGCGATGACCTGAAATCCCGACAGGGCATGCTGTTCATATTTGAAGATGAACAGCCGCGTTCTTTCTGGATGAGAAATACTATCCTGCCCCTGGATATGATATTCGCCGACAGTACGGGTAAAATAGTGACAATTCATGAGCACACTGTTCCATATTCTCAAGAATCATATGTATCCGCAAATCCCGCTCAGTATGTTGTTGAAGTCAATGCAGGTTTCGTGAACAGCCATGATATAAAAATAGGCGATGAGATTGAATGGGAGCGGGATACTGAAAAGCAGACAAATTAAAAGGGAGATGAATCATAAAATCCATCTCCCTTCTTCTCACATTTTCTTTTTATTATTTATTCAAGATCATCTTCTTGGTTACCACATCATATTCAGTCTCGATCCTGTAGAAGTAGATTCCGCTCGCGAATCTGTCGCCGTTCCACGGATACTCCTGCTCACCCTGCAGGATTTCGCCGTCAATCAGGGTCTCCACCTTCTGACCGAGGATATTATATATTTCCAGCGTTACCCTGGATTGCACCGGAATATTGAAGGAGATAACTGCAATCGGGTTGAATGGATTAGGATAGCTTCTGACATTCTTGATTTCCCTCACTCTATCACTTACCGGAATTGAATCGGGTGGATTGGCCAGAATGATCGAATTGTCCACCAGGCAGAGCGCGGTATCAGAACAATTGAAGTCACAGTCGACCCCGAACGTACCATCCACGTAAACTGTATCGCCGGCCACGAAGTCGCCATAATTTTCAAGGACGAAAGAAGTATAGTAGCTGTACAGATCGTAATAGACCAGGCAGCTCCCTTCATATCCGAGATATCCTATTCCGGAGTATTGCTGTCCGGGACTGCCGCCGCAGAGACCGATCGAGTCGACCTGTATATAGTTAACTGCACCGGAACAGTCAAGGGTATCGGGAAGCAGAGAAAGGACACCTGAAACGAAAACACTATCACCGGGACCAAAACCGCCGTAATCGCTCAATACAAAGAAGGCGTTGAACCAGATAGGTGAATAAAAGAGCACACAATCCGTGGTTTCAATGAGCAGTCCGCATTCCGCAATGGTTGGCGGAGGCGGAGCGGCGCAGGAGTCAATGATCGGATTGTCTATGCAGGCGACAACATTGCATGCTGTGCCGCAATTGACCACCTCGCCATCAACAAAGACAGTATCACCAGAACCGAAATCACCATAATTATAAAGCAGATATGCCTCAGGCTGATCGAGGGGCTGGAAAATGATGCATCCCTGGTCCTCATACAGATATCCGCAGCCGGTAAAGACCGGGGGTATGCTGTCCTGGCAGAGAGTAATTATGATATTGTCGATATGTCCCCAGGCATCCACGCAGACGGTATCCTGCCCGGCATAAAGCTCTCCTTCAACGAACACGGAATCTCCAACACCGAATGTGCCATAATCTGCAAGGGTGAAGAGCGTATCATCATGATTGAAGAGCACGCAATTAGTTCCCTGAACAAGCGCACCGCATCCGGCAAATGCAGGCGGCGGTGGAGGCGGGGATGAGCCGCATGTATCAATGCTATTACTGAGTATACATCCCATGGCACCGATACATTCAGTTTCACAGCCTATTTCAAGTTCGCCTGAAACAAAGACTGTATCATAAGGCTCGAAGTCACCGTAGTTATCCAGTACAAAGGCTGTATCGCCATAGCCCAGAGGAGTGAAGAGTACGCAATTAGGTCCCTGGATCAGGATACCGCAGGCCTCAAACGGAGGCGGAGGCGGAAGCGTGCAGGGCATCAAAGTATCCACGACCAGATATTCCACCGGCTCAGAGCACCCCAGAGTATCCGGAAGCGGTGCAGCTGTACCCTCGACATAGATTGAGTCACCGTGCACATAACCGCCATAATCGCTAAGGATATAGAACACGTTAAACAAGTCGAAAGGCATGAATACCTTACAATCAGGGGCCTCTATCACCAATCCGCATCCTGCAAATGTTGGCGGAGGAGGAGGGATGAAGCATGAATCAATGGTATTATTGATAATACATCCGGTGGCCTCCATGCAGGTAGTCATACAATCAAAATCAATTTCTCCAGACACAAATACTGTGTCAAAGACCTGGTAATTTCCATAATTTTCCAATACGAAAGAAGCTGTATCACCGAAACTGAAAGGCGCAAAGAGGACGCAATTCGTACCCATCACCAGCACACCGCAGCCCTCGAATGTGGGCGGAGGTGGAGGCGGGGCCGAGCCGCATGTATCAATGCTATTATTGAGTATACATCCCATCGCCCCGATACATTCGGTCTCGCAGCCTATTTCCAGCTCACCGCCTACAGACACGGTATCGCCTACATCGAAACTGCCGTAATTATCAAGCACAAAGGCTGTATCGCCAAATCCCAGAGGGGTGAAGAGGACACAATTTGGCCCTTGAATCAGGGTACCGCATGCTTCAAAGGGAGGTGGTGGAGGCTGTGTTCCAAGCGAGTCGATAGTATTATCGATCACGCATCCTCCGGCTCCAATGCACTGGATTCCGCAATCATCTACAAGTGTACCCACGACAAATACAGAATCTCCCGGCCCAAAAGGCCCGAGGTTTTCAACTATCAATGCCAGATTGGAATCACCGAGCTCCATGAAAAGCACGCAATCCTCACCCTGGAAAAGGAATCCGGGAGCTGCGTATGGTATATCCGGCATGTCCTGTCCGGAAACAATCATGGTTGCACAGTCTGTCATACCGGCTCCCCCGCTTGTGATGGCGGTCACACACAGCGTATATGTGGCATTAAATGGGGGAACAGGGAATATAAATTCGCAATAGACCGAATCACCGGCCTCCAGATTAATGAAAATGTTGTCGAAAACGATGGTTGTATCTATGAAATTGTTTATGTTAACACTAAAGGCAAAAGCGAGTTCTATCTGCGCCGGTTGAGTATCGCAGTTGTGAATCAGGAGGGATCCGGTCGTAAGAGTTGAGTCAAAGGGACTATTGGCAGAAACGGAATCGGGAAGACCAACATCTACATTAACACAGCCCATGGAATCGGTTATTTTTGGTGACGGCGCCAATCCGGTGCCGTAGTAGGCCTGAGCGCCCGTCATGATTTGAGTCATGATACTCTCGATAATATCGAAAATATCAAAATTCAGTTCATCCGATGGGGTGGTGTTATCGGTGTTGCCTCCGGGATTATCCATTGTGCCGTTACCCGCGAAGGCAGGCTGAAAAGTGATCAGGAAGATCACACAGCCGAATATGATCAAAATCCTTTTCATAATACTCTCCCTCTGCTTATAAATTCAGAATAAATCTAACTCGTGTTTCTATCCAATAGGTGCAGAATTATCTTTGGTAAAATACTATCTTTTTGATAAATAATCCCGCTATTCCGGGCAGTTGGGCTGCGGACCGCCCATATATATGTAATTCACAAGGTAAATAGCATCGCTCACATTAACGGCGCCATCACTGTTCACGTCGGCAGAGTTCATATCGGGCGGGGAAGGACAATCCGGCAGAAACACGTAATTTATGATATAGACAGCATCACTCACATTTATGCTCAGATCCTGATTAACGTCTCCGCAACCATCTATGGGAATTTCGGAATTCAAAGTCCAGACTGCATCAGCAATATCAAGTCTACCGTAAGCATAATACATATCGGGCGGAACAATTGTGCCCGGGCCCAAATCTCTTTCGGCCGATAATCGCAGATGTAATTCGGCCGCATCAGGTGTCAATCCCGGTTCAATCGAATGCATCAATGCACATGCCGCTGTTACAAGCGGCGCGGAAAATGATGACCCGGTCCATGTGCCCCAGTCGTAGTCCCCGGTAAGCGCGCTGTAAATATTTACTCCGGGAGCGCATAAATCCATACTCATGCCATAATTGGAAAAGTCGGCCAGAAAGTCTGCTGAATCGACCGCGGATACGGCTATAACACCATTATAGGAAGCTGGATAGATAGGGACACTGGTGCTGTCGTTGCCTCCGGCAGCCACCAGGATGATCCCGGAGTTATGAGCTGACTCGCAAGCTGTACGTAATAGATAGCTGTCTTTATAAGTCCCGAAGCTCATATTAATAATGTTCGCTCCATTTTCGATAGCGTGATAAATGGATTTTGCTATGGAGAAACTATTTCCCTTGCCGCCCTCTCCCAGTGCTCTCAAAGGTATAATCTGGCAGTCGGGAGAAATCAGCTCTATCAGGCCGGTGACAAATGTGCCGTGGCTGGAGCCCAGGCCGGAGTCGGGTCTGGGATCGGGATCGTCACTGAAATAATCATAGCCATCGATGAAGGATACAAATTCCAGAAATGGATGTGTCAGATCGAAACCATTATCGATTACGGCAACGACTGAACCCGATCCGGTGCTTAGTTCGTTAGCGGAATCCACTCCTATGGTTTCCACTGAGTTCTGCATGAAAAATGATGAGGGTTCGGCTATATCTATATCGAGCGGAGGGGCATATTCATCCGGGAAGGATATGCTCAGCTGCAGATTTTCAGGAAAGTCAACCTCGAAATTAGGTTCGGCAAAGATCACATCGGCAAATGCCAGAAACGCAATCATCATAGAGTCAGGCGAAATTGAATCCGGAAAACTGATTAAATATATTTTCTCTGAAATAATACTGTCAATTATAGTCGAACCGGTCGCTTCCGCGATATTTACCGCAGCATTTGAATTCATAATTTTTATGACGGCGCTTCCGGCTATAGGATTTACCGGCATCCAGATTGAGTCGATGGTATTGTTTTCGATGCAAGCAATTGCGCCTGTGCATGATGTTTGGCATGAAGCCACCAAATCGCCCCGCACAAAGACTGTGTCGCCTGCCTGGAAATCTCCCAGAAACTCAAGTTCGAATCCGGCTATAGTATCTCCATGGGGGGCGAATAAAATGCAGTCCAATCCTTGATATAGCGTGCCAAAGGCCTCGAAGGGATAATTCGGGGGCGGCTGCGGTGAAGAAATTGTATTTCCTATGATACATCCGGTGGCTTCGGAACATTCTGTCTGGCAGGACTGAAACAGAGTACCGCTTACAAAGACAGTGTCATTTTCCCCAAAACCTCCATACTCGTCAAGCTCGTAATAATCGAAAGGATTGCCAATAGGTGTGAAAAGTAAACAATCGGTGGTCTGCACCAATATACCCGGACCATCAAAAGGCTCATAGGGATCACCGTCACAGGACCCGATTGAATTATTTACAATACAGACATCTGTTTCTGCGCAAATTGTATCGCAGTTGAAGAGTATAAATCCTGATACATAGACACTGTCACCCGGTTGAAAGTCGGCATAAAATTGAAGCGCCGCTTCAAAACCGCCGCCTTCCGGCGCAAACAGAACGCACTGATCCCCCTGGATCAAAACACCGCAGGAGGAAAAGAGGGAATCCTGGCCAAAGGCATCCCCTGTTATGAATGCCCCTGATAATATAAATATAACCGCCAATATGATAATGTGTCTTTTCATGACATTAACTCTCCATCTATACAATATACACTAAATTCCCAATAATACAAACGAACTCCAGAAAGCCGGGTTTAAATTTAATTTTCGTGTTTTTTCCATTGCTTGACGATAAGCGCGGAAAATATCTTCACTTTTTCTAAGTCCCCCATAAAATTCGTCCATAAATACCATGCTGATTTTATCGGATATTGGCCAGAGCGAAGCCAGCACATGGCGCGCGCCTGCCTGATAAAAGGCCTTTGCCAGGCTAAATGAGTTACCGTAAAATACTCCCGGCGCAGCGGTCTGACATCCGGAAAGTGTTACCAGAGTTGAGCTTATACGAGCGCCAAAAAGATCGAACGGAAATAGCGGACCATCACTCATAATAATTCGCGAAAATAAAGGATTTTCCGAGGATCGTGAGGCGTGCGTGGCGATATGCACAAAGCCTTCGGTGCGGCCGAGCACCTCCAGCAGTTTGCTGCATGCAGCTTCACCACCCTCAAAAAATTCAGCATCTTGAAAATATGTCTTAATCTTCTTTCCTTCGGCGTTTATCATTGGAAGCCCGGAATTATCCGGAATGAAAATTGCGTCAGAAAGACCGTTTTTGTATCGTAAAACAGAATTCCGATCTTTCAGGTCAGCCGGATTTGATAGCAATCTCAAGTTAAATTTTTGGAAGAGCGGTATATCTTCTGAATCCATTAATGCCCAGTATGGTATCTGGGCAAAGAAACCATCGATCATGAAGATCAACTTCCGTGCATTCATTCCAGGATCAATCGGTTTTATTAATATTTCGTAGATTTTCTTCTGATAATTTTCAATGATTTGCATCAATGAACGGGATTCGGAAGCTGAATAGACAGATTTTTCCATTAGGAACTGGAATTCGCTGATCATTGAAGTCATTTGTGTACGGGAAGTTCCAAGAGGTATGTATTCGACTTTGTTTTTCTGTACCCGAAAAGTCCCCAGATTCTCGCCAATGGCCACATAATTCACGAGAAGCTCATCATCTGCAAGGTAGTCATGACAATATTTTTGGGTTAAGGCAGCATGATTGTCGGAAATTTCAGAAGGATATATAATGGATCTTATTTTTCTTTCTGTATGCCATAATTCCTGTTCTGCTCTCTTCATGACAGGGGTCGAATCGATCTGTCGTTCTCCAGACTTTGGCATGCGGCCGAGCTCTTTCAACCTGGCACGAAGCTGATCTCTGGTTTTGAGGTCTCTTTCCGATATTTTCTTCTTATCAATTCTGACTGCCGGAATCTTCTGGTTAATGATTGACAGAGCTCTAGAATTTTCAAAAAACGATTCCTCTACCCTGCCCATCTTCAGAAGAGATTCAACCAGCCTCAGATAAGCCTCCTGCTTTCCCAGCGCAAAGAAGAAGCGGATTTCGTCAGGATAAAGGCTGAGCAGCATATTCTCGACTATCTCGATAGCAGCTTGAAACTGCTGTGATGCTCTCTCATAGTCTTTGCTCTGCAGGTGATATTCGCCCATAATTCTGAGAAAGCTGTATCTTTGATAGCCTAAATGTGCCCGGTCTTTAATCTTTTTCGCCCTTTTCAATCCGCCATTGTCAGCCTTTAATTCTGCCTCGAGGAGCGCCAGCTCGGAATCGATACCCCTCCGCTCATCCCCGCTTCCGGCAAAGAATTCCTTTGCTCTGCGGGCGGAACGGATTGCCGACATGATACGTTTCTTGTCGAGATCGATCCGGCTTCTCAGATAATATACCATCCCTTGCCAGAGACGGTTATCCTCGCTTCTAAAGAGCCGGTCAGCATTATTTAGATATTTGCGCGCATCTTTATGATCTCCCAGGTTACTCAATGACTGGGCGGCAAAATAGTGTGCCTTTCCTTCCTCATAGGGCTGCTTAAATTTACGGTAAAGCGGGATTACCTTCTCGGATAATGCGATGCTGGAGGAATACTGATGCAGATATATATTGATTTCGGCCATATCCAGAAGGGCCGCAGCAGCCGACTTCTCATCCCCCAAATTCATAAAATCCTGATGGACCTTCTCGAATGCCTTTAGTGCCAGGGTATACCTGTCTGTGAGAAAGTAGAGATAGGCCAGAGAATAATCCGTCTTGACGGCATTTATTGCAATTCCGGCCTCCCTGTAGATTTTCGAGGTTTCATGGTACAGTTTTTCAGCTTTCTCAATCTCTCCCATATTCGCGAAGATATTGGCACGATTATAATCGACTATTGCAAGCGGAATTCCGCCTTCTTTGCTGAATATTTCACGGGCCCGGTCGTAATATCTGATAGCCATATGGTTTTTATCCAAGCGATGGTAGATATTGCCGATATTGGTCATCACTCGAGCCGCCAGATTTAGATTGTTCTTACGCTTGAAATATGCCAGCGCCTTCCGACCTGTCTTCAGAGCCTCAGCATATTTACCCAGATACATCTCGACATCCATAAGCCCCTGGCGAGTCCGGGCGGCCAGCTCGAACTGCCTTTGCGCCAGCATTTCCTTAATTGCGCGCCGGTATTTTTTCAAGGCCGATTGCGGGTTACCACACCAATTATCATAACGTGCCTCGATCGTCCATAACCTGGCGCGGTATTCCTCGGGAAGAAACGAAAATAATTCAGCCGCTTTCGCTACTACCTCGGCGGCCTTCTTGAGGTCGACGTGCAGAAGCCGGCTGACGGTCTTATTAAGTTCAGAGACAAAAATACCCCTGTCACCTTCATAAAACCGGTTTATGAAAGTTTCGAGCTCTTCCCTGCTTGAGACTCCGGATATTTTTGAATACTCTATCATAACTCGATATCGATCTTTGCGATAAGCTCTTTCTCCGCATAGATTTTTATTTTGTATCTTCCGCTCTCGACACGTTCCAGCCTGAAAAGCTGGAAATCATTGCTTTTGACTTTCTTGGCTGACTTGTTACCTCTGATTTCAATTTCAAGCATTTCCCCGGGCTGTCTTCCTGATAGCTGGCCGATAATTTCGTATGATCCGGGCGATACAGGATGCAGTGAAATCTCCAGAATGTCGTCTCCAACGCGATACTTAATCCTGCGGCTACTGACAATCGCAGGACGGACATCCGTAGGCAAAGGCATATCCTTAGAATCAAAAAAGACAATCCCCTGCTTTGAGTCCTTACTTTTCTGAGATATATTGTAATCCTTGAGCATACGCCCGAGGACAGTATGGGCAGGCTTTTTTAGTCTATCCCATTCGATGTCATCAGATTCCCTTATCAGATCTGAAATGAATTCCGCCGTTCTGACCAGTTCGGGATCATCTCTGAGCATTCGTTCAAACTGTTTCTTACGATCTCCGCTCAGTCGCCCCTTCAGGTATTCGGCCAGAAGATCGTATTTGTCTTTTTTTTCGAACATTTTACCACCTATATATTAAGTCAAATATCTTCGTACAAAAAATACTTAGAACTTGTATTGCTCCCGTTTTAAAATCCTCCCCAGTTTTTCCAGTGCGCGCGCCCTGGTAGGCCCGATTGATGAAGCCGGAACTTTCAATTTGCGGGCAATCTCCTTGTATGATGGATTGCCTGGATCAAAGAATAGTGCTTTCAGCAGCCTGTATTGCCGGGTAGGAAGTTTTGTCATCGCTTCCAGCAACAATTCCCGTCTTTGCATATTTTCATAGATTAATTCGGGTGTCTCCTCCCGGGATTCCGACAGCATCGGAACAAATTCCGATTTGAAGTAATCCGTCAATTTCATCTTTTCGTAGAAATTGAAGATCTTACGGCGTGTAATCGTGGCAACAAAGGACAGGATTCCGGCCGGCGACTTGATTGTGCCTATGTTTCCTACCAGATCAAAACAGACCTGACCATAAATATCGAAGCTTTCATCATGGGTGAGCCGGCTTTTTCTGCAAATGGAAAATATCAGGGGACCGATAATATCGATTAGCTCATGCCAGGCATCCTCATTGCCCTCACTGCAGAGCTTAATTATTCGTGCGAGGGTATCCGAATCCTTCTTACTCATTGGTCTCCAGAACCTATAATAACTGCGGCCTAAAGAATAGACCAGACCCAATAGAATATATCACCGAAATCGATATTTTCAACGGCAATAAACAGTTAGCAAAAGTCTATCATTCCTCCGCAGTCGCAAGACAAGGATTGAATGTTTCCCTCCTATAGTATGTGTATAAAATGTAAAAGGGAAAAATACATCTTTTTCAGAAAAAAATGGCTTATATAAAAATCAAAATCCTGTACTGCTGAATTACATTATTTAAGCCTTGCATCATTATAACGTATAAATCAAGGAAAATCGAAGGCAAAATATGGAAATACTAAATCGGACAGAAGCTCCCACAGTGCCGCTGCTGACGATGACGGCTATCCGGATTGCTGTAAATATCTTTTTAAAAAAGGCCGTCGGAAGACTATGTCCGACGGCACTTTACTTATATAGATCGGCCAGGCAGAATCATTTCAAATATCGATTAAACCACTTTGAAATCCAGTCCAGACGCGCCAGGCGCCTGTCCGGACGACCATGACGCGAGAGACCGTGCGGTTCCTCGGGAAAGATTACCATCTCCACCCGCTTCTTCATTAGCTTCAAGGTCGCAAAGAGATTTTGTCCCTGTTCAAGGCCACATCTGAGATCCTGCTCGGAATGAATGATCAATAGCGGAGTTTTGATTTTTTTCGCATAGGTTATCGGCGAGCACTGCTCGTAGACCTCGGGATTTGTCCAGGGGTAACCGTCGAACTCGGCAAAGAGATCATAACCCATATCCGAGGAGCCAATGAAAGAATTTAGATTAACCACCGAGCGCTGGGTGACCGCAGCCTTGAAACGATTGGTATGGCCGACAATCCAGTTGGTCATATAACCGCCGTAAGAGCCACCGGTCACACCCATTTTCTTCGGATTCACATCCTTGAGATTTTCAAGATAATCAGCGGCGGCCATACAATCCTCATAATCGATTGAGCCCCAGTCGGCAACTATCGAGCCTGCGAATGTTTCACCCCGTCCTGAACCTCCGCGGGGATTGGTATAAAAAACTATATATCCCTTCGACGCCAGATAAAGCATTTCATGATAGAATGTAAAACCATATTGCGCACGTGGACCGCCGTGAATCTCTAGAATTGCGGGATATTTCTTTTTCTTCCTGTCAGGCGGTGTCACCAACCAGCCCTGCAGATCGAAACCGTCATGGCCCTTGAACCAGACAGTGCGGATGCCGGGAAGCTTGATCTGTTTGAACAGATCTTTGTTTGGATCTTCCAGCTGTTCTATTTTCTTATCTCCCTTGAATGATGGAGGAAAGATATTCAGGGTCGTTGGATTTTTGAGATCTGATACAACGGCAGCAACGATGCTCTTTTTGCCGTTCATGCTGAATTCTTTGATATGGTATTTCTTGTGCGTCACACGTGTGGGCAGGCCGCCACGCATGGGAGCATAAAAAATATGCGTATTTCCCTCATCTGAGGTAATAAAATATAGCCTCTTTCCGTCTTTGGACCATATCGGCGCAGGCATCCCGAAAGCTTCGCCCAGGTCGCCGATGGTTGTATCCATGGTGGATCGGTCGAACTTGGGAATCAGGTCTTTTGCCGCCGGTTTACCGTTAACTCCGACTGTCCAGACATGAAAATTGGTGACGCCCCAGGCATCCTTGGGATTTGTGTGACCGAGATATGCAATCCTCTTTCCATCAGGCGAGAACGATGGTGACACAATCGGCCCGGATGGAGTCGAAACCTTTGTCTGCTTACCACCTTTTATGGACATGACAAAAAGATCATCATACATCATGTCTAAATCCGGGTCCTTGCTGCGATTGGAGACAAAGGCGATCTGTTTGCCGTCAGGTGAAACAGCCGGAAAAACTTCGTCATAGCGCCCTTTGGTCAACTGCTCGTCCTTCCCGCTCTCGACAGTGACTTTCCAGATATGAAAACGATCCTTCGGCAGGTAACCCTG
>JAABVY010000114.1:0-1614 GCA_011777135.1 Candidatus Zixiibacteriota bacterium
CTGGGCACCAGGGTTAACCTGAAACGCGGTCTGAAGAAGGGCAAAATTGAGATTGAATTCTATTCTGATTCGGATCTTACTCGTATACTTGAATTGATTCTGGAAGGTTAACGGTTTAAATGAAAATGCGCTATTCGACACTTATGTATCTCTCGGGACCCTCGGAAAAAACCCGGANNAACCCGGACATTCAAGGTCCCCACTTTTTTGATCTGGCTTATTATATCGCTTTTGGCAATTCTATTTCTGGGCGCCCTGTCAAGTCTATATATACTGAATAAGCTGAATCAGGCCCATAATCAGAACCGTGCCCTCCTGGAGGAAAACTCGTTGCTCTTGCAGGAGAACAGGAAGATACAGCTTCTGGAGGAAAACCTGAAGTCCAATACAGTTCTATTAAAGCGTGTCCTGAATCTTGTTGGAGTCTCATCCGACCAGAGCGGTACATTTGCAGGCAGCGGTCAGGATTCGGCTCTGTCGGTTTTTCTTGAAAACAGCGATATACTGCTTAACCTGGGACATCCTGTCTATGAAAGAGAAATTCTTGATGTTATCCCCGGCGGCATGCCCTCGCAGGGGCGCATAACACGCGGATTTAATCCTGATGACGAAAACCTCTCAAGGAGGCACTTCGGTGTCGATATAGTTAATAAGGAAGGTACAAAAGTTTATGCAACTGCAGATGGGATTGTAGAATTCGCTGGATGGGACGATATATTTGGTAAGATGATAATTATAGATCATGCCGGTAAAAAAGTCTCGGAAGGTTTTAAGACTGTCTACGGACATAATCTGGTAAACCTTGTAGCAGAGGGCGAGGTGGTGAAAAAAGGCGATTTGATAGCCTTAAGCGGTAATACCGGAAAATCAACCGGACCGCACACTCATTATGAAATCAGACGCAGCGGTGTCGCTATAAATCCAGAACCATATCTAAAAAACGAAAACTTCAGCATAGGGAATTAATATGGCAGAAAATATTAATACAGTAGTCGGAAAAGACGCTGTTTTTGACGGCACTCTTAATGTGCAGGGGAGCCTTAGAGTTGATGGTAAAGTTAAAGGCTCGGTCAAGTGCAGCGAGACAATCAGCATTGGCCCGGACGGTAAAGTAGAGGCCGATATCCATACAAAATCCGCAGTTATCACAGGCCGTGTGGATGGCAATGTGCATGCCACCGAACGGATTGAACTCCAGGCTAAGTCTATGGTAAATGGCGACATAAATACCAAGAGCCTGGTGGTGGAGCAGGGCGCAATTTTTCACGGCGCCTGCAAGATGAATGATAATCTTCCTGTAAAAACGGCCGATAAGATTAATAAGTGATAATTGATACTGTGGATAACTTGATTGGAGTTGTGGAAAATCCGACAATTCATTGAATCACAAAGCAATAAGAAACAACATTAATTTAAGGATTTAAGAGTTGTCCACAAGTATGTGGCAAAGTTTTAGGTATGTATAAAGCATATTATTAGTATTATATGAGCGCAAAACTGACATTGGTGGCATTCCTGATTTTTTTGGTCGGATTGGGACTTCTTTTAGTCGCCCTGATCGAGACCATCTATGCCCTGAAAAAGTCAAAATCGCAGGGATATACACCCAAAAAG
>JAABVY010000114.1:1622-7235 GCA_011777135.1 Candidatus Zixiibacteriota bacterium
AATTATTTTGTACTGAATCGCAATGTTCCTCTGGCACAGATCTCATTCAGTCAGCCCGAAAACGAAAAGCCCAGCCTGGTACTGCAGATATTCGACGAGAGAAATCGCGCACTCCTGGCAGATGAAATCTATCTGGAAGACAGCGCTTTCCAGATTGAGATGGAGGTTATCAAGTTCAGGAGGCTGGGAAACCTCCTGGGTCTGGATGAATTCTATCGGTTCTCCAGGGTAATCTACATTGAGGATTATATTTATAGCGATGACCAGTTCGAGACTACCCAATTGGGAAATGAGGAACGGAGCATGATCGGTTTGATTAAAGACATGAAAAGGGTCCTTCCTGTTGCAAGCACAAAGACGATTCTCACAGATCCCATTACCCTGGATACCTCAAGAACTGTCGAGATCAGCTACAATGATCTGGGCATTATCGAGATCATGCAAACCGGCGTTTACAGCGAAGAAATTCAAGAATGACCTTTGCCACTGTACATCATTACTTATAAATCTCTTGCATTAATCATTATTCTTTGCTTACATTCAAGACTATAGAACATTATATCTCTGCTTATACCATGGTAATTAGATGGCGGTAAAAGTTTTCAAAGATAATGTTGTCATCATAACCGGCGCTTCGAGCGGAATCGGCGAAGAGCTGGCACTCCAGCTTGCCGACCAGGGTGCCTGGCTGACCCTTGCAGCCAGGAATACCGAAAGGCTGGAGGAGATCGCCACAGAATGCAGAAACCGCGGCGGTAAGGCGCTTGTGGTTACGGCCGATGTGGCGCGTGAGGAAGAGTGCAAGAAGATCATCGATGAGACATTGGAAGAATATAAGCGTATTGACACCCTCATAAATAATGCGGGTTATGGTTCAGCCGGACACCTGAGCGAACTTCCTGATCTGTGTGGTTTCGAAAATGTCATGGATGTCAACTTCCGCGGTTCTGTCTACTGTACCTACTATGCCCTGCCGCATATTATAAGAATGAGAGGTCGCATTGTGGGCATCTCCAGTGTACTCGGCAAGGTTGCGGCCTGGGGCAGTACAGGTTATTGTGCCAGCAAGTTCGCCATGGCCGGATTCTTCGATGCTTTGCGCAATGAGCTTCATGACAGATATGTATCCGTTAGTATGATATATCCCGGACTCGTGGTGACGAATTTTGCCGGAAATATTATCCAACCAAGCGGTGAGAAGTCTGGTGAGGCGGGACTGCGATTTTACAATAAGCGTATGATGTCCGCTGAAAAAGCTGCCAGACTTATTATAGAGGCTGCGGCCAAACGGAAACGCCAGAAAGTCCTCAGCGGACTTGGCAAGCTGGTAGTATTTTTAAATAAGCTCTCCCCCGCTCTGGTCGACCGCATCGGCCTTAAGATCCAGGCCANNAATAAACTCTCCCCCGCGCTGGTCGACCGCATCGGCCTTAAGATCCAGGCCAAGCGAAAAAAGAGGATTGAGGGCAAATAGAATTGCGGCGCACCCGGGAGGTACGCCGCGTACAAGAATTCAATATGCTCCGCTGGGTATTAATATCGGATTCAGACAATCAATCTTTGACACAACGGACTGAACATCCGGATTTTTTATCAAAAAAGGAACGCCAAACCTGCTCGTAATTATTGTAAAGCTGACGAATAAATGCTGAAAAGTCACTGTCCTCGGTGGAGGTCCAGAAGGTGGTATAGAGAAATAGCCCTTCGAACAGCGGAAGGGGATGGCGCATTCCTGCCGGCAATGCTGTAAACCCGCTTTCGTTGGTTGCCCCTACATTAGGACTTTGCCAATGCACAGTACCTGCTTCCTTTAACTTGCCTCCTTCATCAGTTCCTCTCCACTGAACACCATCTGCTTCCGCCTGGCTCATGCCAAGATACATCTCCAGCTGCTTCCACTCTTCATCAGTAGGCACATGCCAGCCCTCCGGAGCCAACCCTCGAGGATCATCTACGGCATACCAGTTGTATAATCTGCCATATAAATCAGAGTTGGCATCATTATTATTATAATCACAATAAGCTGCAGTAGTGAGCTCCACCCATTCAATACCATCGGTCACATTCGGAATCGGGTCACCATTTCGGAAGTGAGTTACCTTCAAGTTCTCCACCATCCAGCATTGATCGCCAATCTGAATTGCCTGATAGACATTACCATCTATATCGGTAACCGATGTACATTCACCAGGACCGGGTCCTGCGCCCGGGCCGCATTCTGGAATGCCGTCGTCATTGGGATCGCACGGCTCATAGCCGCCGACAAAAACGTAGTTAATGATTGCCACAGCATCGCTTATGTTGCAATTATCATCGCATGTACAGTCGCCTGATTCCAATGGATCAGGCGCACCGCCTCCAATAAAGACATAATTTGTAATGTAAACGGCATCACTGACATTGACAGTCTGGTCGTCTGTAACGTCACAGCATATATATGGAGCCTGGATTTCCAGAGCAACTTCTGCAAGCTGTGGAGAATTGGACGCTTCCGTACATGTGATCGTAATCGTATCATAATGCATTCCTATTGCAAGACCTGCTGGATCGACGGTCATTACAATTGTGGAGGGAGCCGCACCGCTTACCGGATTGAGTGAAAGCCATAAATGCTGATTGGAAGCAATCCAGTTAAGTATACCGTCGCCGCCATTGGTTATTCCCAGATCATCTGTTTGCTGAGGATCCATGTATGTCATCGTGTAACTGAAAAGCACCTGATCAAGGACGATTTCGGGGGGAACAGCAATGTCCAGCGTGACCTCAACAAATTGCGGCGAATTGACCGCCCCCTCGGCTGCAATTTCAATTGAATCGAGATAAGTACCTGCAGTCAGGCCGGTCAGGTCAACACTCACATCAAGAGTAGCCGCACCGGTTCCGGATGGTGGCGCAATGTTCAGCCAGCTGGAATCATTTGAGGCTGTCCAGTTAAGCTCACCCCCGCCAGTATTTTCGATGTAAATATTTTGTATATCGTTATTGATTCCGCCCTCAACTCCCTCAAACAAAAGTGAGGCCGGTGTTACTGAGAGGTTGGGGGGTTCAGTTAGATTAAGAGTAATTATAACCTCCTGGGGTGAATTCGTCGCTCCTGGAGCTTCCACAAGAATTGTATCGACATATGTATCAGCCGTCAGCCCGCTGATGGCTACCGAGACATTGACATCTGCAGCAGGCGGTACAGTTCCGGAAGTGGCTGAAAGTCCAAACCAGGTGGCATCCTCCGTTGCTGTCCAGTCCATATCGCCGGATTCGGAATTAGAAATATTGAATGATTGCGGAGACGGATCTGTTCCTCCGACAGTGGCCTCGAAAGTCAGGGCCGTAGGGCTGACCACAAGTTCCGACTGTATTCCCGTCCCGACAGTAATTGTCCCGGCCACAAATTCGGGATATACTGTAATCCCATTTCCATCGGTAAGTATATAATCTCCTGCGTCAGGGAAGAAACCTGAATCAATTTCAATTACATGATCCGGCGCACCCGCTTCAAGAGTGAACCATAATGTGCCGAGCAGTCCGGATTCGCCTGGAAGTATATAATTGGGATACATAAGAACAAATCCGATAACTCCGAGATTTTGCGCATCATCGTGAAAAGACCCGTTCCAAGCGATATTACCCCAAGCCAGGCCTCCTGTCAGCCTGACCGAGTCAATCGTGACATAATCGCCTGGATCGAAGTAGTGTCCCAGGCTTGCCGCAGAAATCTGGTCAGCCATATTCCCCGGATTGCCGGTAACCGACAGATGTATTGGCAGCCCGAATTTGACCGGATTTACCGGATCGGGGTCTACCTGAATACTGATTACCTTTACCGTGTCTTCATTCTGCGCCTGCAGCGCCGCAGGCATTAACAGAAGACAGAACACCACGGCAATAAATGTAGCCTTTCTCATTGTACCTCCTACTTTTGATAAATCAAAATTCATATTGCATATTCGATCATTTGCAATACACAACCAGGTCATCTGATCAAGGTCCATTACACATAGAATATTCCCCCCGCCGGATATGGAAAAAGTCACTTATCCGCGCAGCCAAGCCCCTTTCAAATTGCATCTATTATTATCCCAAAAACATTGAATTCTTCGAAAAGACGTCACCGACTTCCCGATCAATTGTGGTATGTACCCCCGTTGCTTCGCTTGATATATGATAAATATATAATTTTACCAGGATATGTCAATATTATAAAGACCTCCGCAATATATTTATCTCTAATGCGGTCGGCTCTTACTGCTTCCACTGGACTTAAAATAAAGCCTATAGATCAGAGATTTACGTTGCCAAACTTTATCTCGAGTAATATTTTTCCTTTATATTCAGGAATCCATACCTGGGGGACATTATTGGCCATTTAGTTGGTAAAGACATTTATCGCAAGCTGGGGAAAAAGATCGACGGGCTGACTGTTCGGACGCCCTGGAATGATGCGCTTTATGCCATTTTAAGAGAACTGTACTCAGCAGATGAGGCCGAGGTAGCAGTCAAGATGCCATATGGCATGCATCCTCTCGAATATATCCAAAAAGTTAGCGGCATCGAAAAAGATCATCTCGAGAAGACACTCGATAGTATGGCCGATAAAGGGCTCGTGATAGATATGTGCCATGGTGAGCAGTGTTTTTATACTCTTTCGCCAATGGTGATCGGAATCTTTGAGTTCACTATGATGCGCACGGGAGAAGGCTCGGATCATAAAACCTGGGCACGGCTTATGAACGATTATATGCATGGTGATGATTCCTTTTACAAATCCAACCTCAAGGGCAAAAATGGCAGCCTGCCGTTACGAACTCTCCCACATGAAGAAGCAGTGGACCCGGGCGAATATTCGGAAATTCTGGATTACGAAAAAGCGACCGAGATCATTAAATCAGCCAGACGATTTGCAATCGGAATCTGCTCCTGTCGTCATGAAAAGTATCATCTGGGTGAAAAGAAGTGCGATGTACCCCTGGAGATGTGTTCCTCATTTGATTCAGCCGCCGACTATCTGATCCGTCATAATATGGGAAAAGAGGTTTCCAGGTCGGAGATGCTGGAAAATGTTGATAAGGCCAGGGACATGCGCCTCGTATTCAATGCCGATAATGTCAAAAAGGAGATCGGCTTCATCTGTATGTGCTGTGGATGCTGCTGTAATGCGCTGGCCGGTATCAAGGAATATGGCTATCCGAATGCTGTGGTTACATCAAGATTTATCGCCAAACATGACGAAGAAGATTGTATCGGCTGCGGTGAATGCGCCGAGGCCTGTCCGATCGATGCGATCGCAATGGATAATGATGATAATCCTGTGGTCGATGAATCAATATGTATCGGCTGCGGGGTTTGTGGGCTTGAGTGCGCAACTGAATCGATGAAGCTCAGGGAGCGGAGGCAGCGAGTACTTTACCCCGAGGATACTTTTGAAAGAGTAATATTGCAATCGCTGGACAACGGCACCCTGCAAAATCTTATATTCAACAATCCGCAGGGCAAATCTCATGGTTTTATGCGTGCGGTTATGGGCGGATTTTTGAAACTGCCTCCGATCAAGCAGGCACTGATGGGCGATAAACTGCGTTCGCGCTTTCTGACCAGGATGAGAGAAAAGTCCAAGTA
>JAABVY010000114.1:7259-12984 GCA_011777135.1 Candidatus Zixiibacteriota bacterium
TTTGAGTCCAGAAGTAAGCATCGAAACCCTCGAAGTAAAACTGACCGGAGCTGATGCGGTAGCCACCGGGCAATGCGGTAAAACCGCTTTCGTTGGTCGCGCCGGTATTTGGGCTTAGCCAGTGGACTGTCCCGGTGTCCTTTAACTTCCCGCCTTCATCGGTGCCTCGCCATCCGATCCCATCCGCCGCCGCCTGACTCATGCCCAGATACATCTCCAGCTCTTTCCACTCGGCATCGCTGGCCACATGCCATCCATCCGGCGCAATATTACGGCTGTCCACGGCGGCATACCAGTTGTATAATCGGCCATAGACGGCAACATAGCCTTCATCATTATCATAGTTGCAATAGGCCCCTGTTGTGAGTACACTCCAGCTGCTGCTGTCGGTTACATGAGGAATCGGGTCACCGTTACGATAATGTGTTACCTTGAGGTTTTCGGCCATCCAGCACTGACCGCCGATCAGAACTGTCTGGTAAATATTGCCGTCGATATCAGTGACTGTTGAAGGGCAATTGGGATCGCAGTCGGGAATACCATCACCATCGAAGTCGCATGGATCATTACCTCCTATAAAGACGTAATTAGCAATCCAGATGGCGTCACTGACATTTACCGAGCCATCGCAATTCACTTCTCCCGATAAGAGCGGAACCGGCGCGGGGCCTCCGATAAAAATATAATTAACAATCCAGACCGCATCACTGACATTAACCTCGGCATCATTGTTGGCATCTCCGCAGATATATTGAGCAGTTAAATCTGTTATGGCTAAAGCGATAAATGCAGCTATGGCTGCAATGCTGACTAAGAAGTATTTACCAGGCATAATGACATACCTCCGCTAATTATGTCTTAAAACAATCATCCTTACAGGGCAGGTAAAAATCGCAATCAGGTCAGTTGACTAAATATACAAAAAGGTATGAAACTGTCAAAGATATTCTGTCTGTCAGCCGATTCCAGCTGAGAGATTGAGTAACCGGTTTTCCCGGTATTTTAGCATTCAGATGTTGACATTTAAGAAGATGCATAAAAACGCGGCGCACTGCGAGGTACGCCGCGCACAGAATATATTTTATACTATTTCATCAAAATAATAGACTACAAGAAGCTGCGGTGGTTTTCGGTCTGTTCGAAGGTTTCGCCGAAGAGTACATTTATGATCGATTCGCTGTTCAAAAATTCATGAGGAAATCCCAGATCAATTTTACTGACCTCATCAAGAATGTCAAGCTCATCCTGGTTTAACTCGAAATCGAGGCATTTTAAGTTGTCCTTGATCTGCTCCCCTTTGCGCGCCCCTATTATCGGAATAATCACACCCTTTTGCTGACGAGCCCAGTTGATCGCCACCTGAGCAGCGGAGACCCCGCGCTTCTTCGCTATCTCCTGCACTTTGGCGGCAATTTCAAGATCACGATCCGGAATTGTTTCACGTGTCTTCACCCGCTCTGAATCCTCAGCCTCGATTTTGTCACCTGATTTTTTATATTTGCCGGTCAGGACTCCGCCGCCGATCACTCCCCAGGGGGTGACAGCCAGATCCAATGCACGCGCCATGGGCAGAAGCTCACGTTCCACCGTACGCTCCAGCAGGCTGTATTTGATCTGCAGGCCCACAAAGGGGGTCCATCCACGCAGCTCCGCCAGCATATTTGCGCGCGAAACAATCCAGGCCGGCGTGTCGGAAATGCCGATATAAAACACTTTACCCATGCGCACCAGGTCATCGAGCGCACGCATGATCTCCTCCTGGGGAGTCATGTAATCCCAGGCATGCAGCCACAGGAGATCTATGTATTCAGTGTTCAAGCGTTTCAGGCTGGCCTCGACCGACTGGATCATATTTTTGCGATGATTTCCGCAGAAGTTGGGGTCATCCTCTTTCATGGTCAAGGTGTATTTGGTAGCCAGGATAAAATGCTCGCGTTCCTGGTAGATAAATTCACCGCAATATCTTTCGCTGGTGCCGAGCGTGTATTTGTTGGCAGTATCTATAAAATTTCCACCGGCATTGGCGAAGGCATCGAAAATCTTTCTGCTTTCTTC
Organism: Candidatus Zixiibacteriota bacterium; assembly: GCA_011777135.1. Classification (GTDB taxonomy): domain Bacteria; phylum Zixibacteria; class MSB-5A5; order JAABVY01; family JAABVY01; genus JAABVY01. The sequence goes on from JAABVY010000114.1 coordinate 9,315, forward strand.
CTTTGATGCTCCCCAACCGAATTCCTCTCCGAAGGTCATCGCCCCAAGGCAAAGTTCGGATATACGTAGTCCGCTGTTGCCTAATAATTTGTACTTCATAGCTGACTCCTTTTAATTCTGTTTATTTTTATATAAGCCGGGGAGCTGTCGCCATGTTCCGAACTGCAAATAAAAAACCCGCTCACGAGAGAACGGGTTCAAAATCTGTGCGGGGAAATAAATCTATTTTGGCTGGGAACTTTGGCTCAGAACCGGAGTCAGCTTGCGGTCCTCTTCCTCGATATGAGTTAAAAGCCAATCACGAATCATTGTCAGAATCTCGCGGGCATTGACCTGCTCGCCTTTCTTGATCTTGATCACAGAAAGCATGACCTCGTCTGTAAAACGATCGTGCATGGATTTATGATAATGATATTCTTCGTAATTGGATTCCATCATCATCTTCTCTTCAGTCTGGAAATGATATTTGAGGCACTCGACAATCGGGATCAGCACCGAACCGACAGTCTCATCATTATAGACGCCCTTCTCGAGGGAATCATATAAGTTGTTGATCATCCCCGCGATACCACGATGCTGTTCATCAAGGCTCGAGATATTAACATCGTATCTGTCCTGCCATGCGAAAAATGGCATACTGCCTCCACAAATATAGCCAGAGAGAGCATATATCCAGGTGCCGAGTCTTTTATATTGTTTTTATCGTCAGGACTTAAATCTATATTGAGCAAAAATTTGATATAATTTGTATAGATCGGCTAATAGGGCCCCAACATACCAGACCATATCTATCTTTTTTATAAACAGATATTCAAAGGCAGTTGGTGAATCGCATTCGGCCGATTTTTGTAATCTATTGAGGTCAGGAGTCTTCCGGAATTATTCCCGCGGTCCGATATTATTATGGTTAAGCTGGGCAGCCTGAACCAATTCATTCTTATTCAATTCATTCACCCACTCACGCTCATGACCTTCGGGCACATTTATCAGCGCAATTTTGAGCCTCTCCGATAGAGTCTCATTCCAGGATAAACCGAGGTCGTCAATTGCTGTCTGGGCTTCCGGGATCGGCACTGCATTTAAAAAATCGACAATTACCTGGCCCCTGACAAAGCTCTCGTTTTCTGATTTAGTCGATGATGAGCAACTGAATAAAAACAATATGCCGAGTGCGGCAATGAAGAGGAAAGCGGTGATTTTAGACATCTCTTCCTCCAACGGTGTGATGTTGTTTATGTGAGGTTGTTTATTGGTTATACAATCCTGTATGAGATTGGTTTTTCATTATAGAAAGAAACCTGCCCATTATTTTGAGCAGGCTTTAAATTTGATTTCAAGCAGATTCTTTGGCCCTGTTGATAGGGATTCAGAATGACACTAATTATCCGGCGCGGTGAGTCATCTCGTCAGCGATGATCTGGTCGCCGAGACCCTCCACTACTGTCAGATGATCAAACCAGTAAGCCTCGTCATCGCGATAACAAACAACAAACTTCTGCTCGTCATCCTCAAGTTTGGCGCGATGGTATCTCATATAGATGAAGTTGTCGTCGACACCCACAACTTCGATTTTGCCGGATTCATGCGACATAACATATTTCAAGCGCTTAGCCAACCCGGAACATCTCCGCTTGGNNGCTCATTGCCGGCAGTGGGACGACACTGGAAGACATAATACTGCGGCATGCCCATATAGGAAAGCTTATTCCAGAGCTCGGACATTACGCTGGGCTTATCCGAGATACCCTTGATAATCGGATTCTGGTTGGTAAGGATACATCCAGCCTTCTGCAGCATATGTACCGCCTGCCGGGCCTGTGGAGTAATCTCCCGAGGATGATCGAAATGGCAGACTATATATATCTTCCTGTCCGGCTGGGAATAGCGCGAAAGCATTTCCAGCAGCTCCGGGTCATTGATAAAGCGGTATGGATTGAAAGCGATCATCTTGGTACCGAGACGGATGATACGTACATGATCGATTTCCCGCAGGGCCTTTATTATCTTCTCCAGCCTCCGTGTCGGCAGGACCAACGGGTCGCCGCCGGTCAGGAGAACATTATTAACCTCTTCGTGCTCTTTTATGTACTCAATGCCCTCATCGATATTATAGGTAACCTCATTGCCGCTGTTGATAAATAGGCGTTTACGGAAACAGTAACGGCAGAATGAATTGCAGACCTCATGCACCAGAAGCAGCGCGGTAGAAGCATATTTATGCTGGACGCCCTTTCGGACAGTGATCGAACGCTCATTACAGGCATCCATCTCCCCCCAGTCGCTTAATTCGTCTTCATTGGGGATTATTAAACGGCGGATCGGATCGTTGGGATTGTCCCAATCAATCAGACGGAGATAATATTCATTGGACCGAAAAGCAAAGAAATTTGTAACTTCTCTTAAACGCGCCTTTTCTCTATCGCTCAATTGGGGTATATCGTCGATATTGAAGATATATCCAGGCTGCTTTTTTAGTCCGGTTGTCTTATGATCGTTAATCTCGGCCATAAAACCTCCTTTCCCAAAAAGGTAGCAACATCAATCTCGATGTCACTGGCTTTAAAAGCGAGCTTGCTTGGAAGCTCTGGTGCGGATTCAATAGCGTCTCAATCAGGAAAGCGATCCGCGTGATAAGGTCGAAGTCATTCAATATGGCAATCCATTTTAGCCAAAACTTCGAACCCCTTTAAATAATAATATAACAGATTGCGGTCAATCTGTCAATATTTTATACCAACAAAATACCTATAAGTTCAAACATTTCTTTGGATTATATTTTCAAGCTTTGTGAACATTTTCACATTAAAATTTCTCATATGCAAAATTATTCACATATTGTGTTAACTTTATGCCCCTCAAAGCATTCATTTCTGGAAAAAATAATGGGATCGAATGATCAATTTAACTAATGACCTTGCAAAAAATGTGACCTTTTTCCTTTTATTTAATCTACGATTTCATCGGCATTCACCCTCAAAAATTCCTTTCCCCTCAAAAAAAGCAATGATATAATAGCTGATATGAAGGAATTCCTGATTAAAGGAGACAGGGTTGTTCTCAGGCCGTTCAAGAGGACAGATGCCCACGCACTCTTCAGTCATGCCAGCAGTCCAGAAGTAAGAAAATACCTTCCTTTTATGTCAGATATTGCAAATGTCGAAAGTGCCCATGCCTGGATCAACTCAAGCCGAAGACTATTTCGGCAAAATAAGGGAATTTACCTTGGCATAGAAAAGATCGATACCAGGGAATTAATCGGCTCCATGAATCTGAAGAATATTAACCTGGCCGATCGAAACGCGGAAGTCGAATACTGGCTCGAAAAAAGATTCCGGCACAAGGGATTTGCATCAGAATCACTTTTGCTGCTGCTAGACCAAGCATTTACAGAATTGGACCTGGTTAGAGTTTATGCCATTGTGCATGCCAGAAACACCTCTTCGATCAGACTCCTCGAGAGATTCGGATTTCTCCGTGAGGGTACGTGGCGCAAGGCCAGCTTTATGAATAATGTATGGTCGGATGTTTATGGCTACGGATTGCTGAAGGAGGAATTCCAGATATCTTCGTATAATCATGCCCGCTGATTTTTTTAATGTCTTACCTGGAAATGATCTATCCTGTTCAGCGATATAATATTAAACCATGAGAGATTTCAAGGGCATATCAT
>JAABVY010000114.1:13019-13631 GCA_011777135.1 Candidatus Zixiibacteriota bacterium
CGAACGGGCTTTTAATTCTCGAAACCAATCCTGAAAAATGACGTAATGATTACCATAACCAGGAGACGTTTATGAGAAAAAGTTACGAAAGAACTTACGTTTTTCTGGTGGCTATACTATTAATTCCATTATCGCTTTTCGCTTCGAGGGACTTTGAACCTGTCTTCAAGCCTGACGTAAATATTGTCAAACTGACCGAATCAATCAAGATCGATGGGAAGCTTGACGATCATCAGTGGGCACTGGCACCACAAATAACGCAATTTCATGAGCGGCATCCGAGGGAGCTGGCGGAACCGGAAGTCACCACCCGGGCCATGCTGGCCTATGACGAGGATAATCTCTATATTGCGTTTATATGTGATGATGATCCGGCGGAGATCAGGGCAACCATGTGCCAGCGGGACCACTTTTTCGGGGATGATAATGTTTGCGTGCTGATCGACACTTATTCCGATGCCTCGCGGGCTTATGAGTTTTTCGTGAATCCGTACGGAATTCAGATGGATCGATTGTGGTCAAGCGTGGCGGGAGAGGATCCCGGCTTTGATTTGATCTGGGAATCGGCGGCCGAGATAACCGATTCGGGATACCAGGTGGAGATCGCCATAC
>JAABVY010000286.1 GCA_011777135.1 Candidatus Zixiibacteriota bacterium
AAAGGGTGAGTCTGCTGCCAAAGGATGCACCGCGGAACATATATCATGGGTAAATCCGGGCTCGGTCAATTCTGCCGATCGCATGCCGCCTCCCGCTGTTTCCTTTGCCTCAAACACAAGCACGGAAAGATCTGCCATTGTCAGGGTAATAGCTGCGGCAAGGCCATTTGGCCCGGATCCTATTATAACAGCATCATATTCGTGTGACATTTTATTCAATCGAAGCTGATGCATCAAGATAATAGAGTATCATCATTGAGGCAAGTTTGGCGGTGCGCTCATGAATATCGTATTTTGGATTCAATTCGGTTAGTTCCAGGATACGTGAGCGTTTATCATTTCCGGCAATCTTTGCGATATAGCATATTTCCTCTGCGGTCAAACCTATGGGATAACCCGCGCTGACTCCCGGCGCATCCTGGGCTTGCACGACATCAAGATCAAAACCCCAGAAAATATGCTCGGATTCGGATGAGTTCAGGATCTCTTTGAAGATCTTGTCTATCCCCTCAGTTCGCAGCTCCTCCAGGGGATAAACATGCGCACCTGTTTCATTGAGATAACGGCGGTACTCGGGAGAATTGACTATATCCTTTCCGGCCATTTCATAAAGACGATCAGGCCTGACCTGCTTTTCATCCAGGAGCTGGCGGTAAGGTGTTCCGCTGTGCCTGATGTTTTCCTTCCGCACATCAAAATGGCTATCGACATTGAATACCAGAAGATCATTTGACTGCTTTGCCAGCGCACTGCCGTCAGGATAAGAGATATCATTTCCACCACCAAGTATTATCAGGCGCTTACCATCCTGCAAAACCTTTAGAACCACATCATGCTGGCGGTCATGTATTTCCTCCAGACTGCCATCGACAATTGTATCGCCCAGATCGAATATTTCGCAATATCCTACTTTTTCAGGCACCGAGAACTTGTAAAGTGACCTTCGAATAGCAGCGGGTCCATCTTTGGCGCCGACTTTTCCCTTATTGCGTCTCACACCTTCGTCCTGCGGACAGCCCAACAAAACAAAATCCGCATCTGCATAATTCTCAGGTGCGGATTTTACAAATTCGCCCATCTTTATATCATTAGGGTCATTGCGGCTGTAGAAAAAATCTTCATCCGGCCTAACAGTATTTTGGAAAATACTCATCAGACTATATAATCTGTTTATTCCATCGGAGGTTCCTCAACAACAACAACCCCATTAAGTGTATCGGGCCGATAGCTGCCATAATAGGGAAAGATCCCCTCTTCCAGGAATTGCAGGCTGAATGTGT
>JAABVY010000141.1:0-844 GCA_011777135.1 Candidatus Zixiibacteriota bacterium
TCACGCTGCTTCTCTTTCAGGCTGTCGAGCCAGTCTGCGATTTGAGGATAAATTGGAGACAGAAGCCTGACAACAGATCTCCTGAGACCCGGATCAAATCCTATCACCAGCTTTCCGAGTTTCTCCAGTACCTTATCGGGTGTGGGTCGCTCCTCAGAGCGTTTCAGCTTTAATACATCGTCAAGCCATTGATCCAGATCATCTATGGAGTAAAAGTCTCTGCTCAAGACGAAAAGCTCACAAATCTTCTTCAGCTCGATGCTCCATTTTTTTATCGACTTTGCGAGCTCTTCCAGATCGGTNNAGTAGGTTCCTGGTGTCCTTAACAGTGCCGTAGGACACGAGGGAACACTTTAATGTATAGACCTCTCTGGAGGGGCCGAAATCGGCGCTCTTCCTGAGGTCCAGGGAACAATACCTTTCATAAAAATGCGGCATATCACCGGGGGCTTACTGCCCGAAATATATATAATCGAATGTTACTTGCTTTTTATAGGCGGAACTGTCGACCTGCCTGATGCGGATCTTGGCCTTTGAACCATCGTTTAGTTTCACCATATAAACATTTCCCTCGGCGACAAAAGTCCTGTCATCATAACTGAGGTTTCTGTAGTCCTGTCGATTGTTCAGCTCACTTTCCGTCTTTAGTTCAGCAAATTCAGTATGTTTCAGCACACCCTCATTGCGGTCCGGGGACCCGAGCATATTGCCGATATCTCGGGCAATGAAATACAGGTCGTTGTCAAGGGAATTATACTCCACATACTCCCGCAGGCTAAATGAGAATCCATTGGGATCTCCCATGCTGCGGTCCTTGATAGTAACCGTCCCCCGAGGATAACAG
>JAABVY010000141.1:877-5300 GCA_011777135.1 Candidatus Zixiibacteriota bacterium
ATAGCTGATCTCGGGATCGGCGTCCCCGGGATATGGAACCGGGTTGAAGGGCTCGGCATCATCCCTGAGCCGGTCGGGATTTGAAGGCTCTGTGAGCGGGATACTGGAAATGTATATATTATATCCGGAAATGATCATATCTTCAGTGCGATTGGTGCGCCATGAAAGGGTCATGCTTTTGTCACCTGTTTCCACCTGCAGATCAGAGGGAGCTATCAGGCCCTCGGGCACAGGTTTTTTCCTGGCCGGCGCACAAAAGATTATCGATAAAAATAGAAAGAGAATTAATGCGGGCAGCATGTACCTGGTTAGCTTAGACACAGACTAATCTCCTTTGAGGTTTGGATAGAAATTTGGCGCCTTTGGAGGTGATAACAACATCCTCCTCCAGACCGACCACACCGACTTCCTTGATCACGATTTCAAGCTCGAGCGTAAAGACATTGCCTTCCTGAAGGTGACCATACGGGCTTTTACCATAGCGTTCCCATTTCGGGCCCAGGATCACGCCGCCGTCATGAACAAAACGGCCCACCTGATGTCCGAGGGCATGCTGGTATTCCGGAAAGCCTTTTTCCCTGAGCATATCGCGGGCGATAGCATCCACTGCAAAGCCGGACATACCCGGTTTGGCCTGACGGGCACATTCTTTTATTATGCGGGAGACTGTGTCAAATGCAATCTGGACTCCCTCGGGCGGTTCGGATTCGCCATCGCGAAGAAGGTAAATCACTCGCTGAATATCGGAACAGTAATCCTTATAAATCACGCCAAAATCTATGTGGAAGAGTTCCCCCTTATCGAGCATGTCATCCGTGCGGATTGTATGTCCCAGGGGCGATTTGGTTCCAATGCTGATGGATGGTTCGAAGGAGAATTCCAGACCGCGTGCCTTGACTTTCTTCTCAAGAAATTCATATATCTCCGTCCCGCTCATCCCCGGCTGGATTTTTCTTTTGATCGAGCCGAATAGTTTCTCGGTTATGTTGCAGGCTTCCTTGATTCGATTCAGCTCCTCCGGAAGCTTGACCGCGCGCAGTTCGCCCAGAAGGTTTTCGGATGAGACCAGCATACCCTCATAGGGCGTGCCGCTCAGGAGCCTGAGAATATAGATATATAATCCGTGCTTGAGACCGTCGGCCATGTGATAATCGGTAGAATAATTGAGCGCGATCTTCTTCGGTTTGAGCTTGTTCATCACAGCCAGAAGGTCATCCCGGACACTCTTAGCGTAGCCCCTGACCTCATCAAAATGTTCAAGTTTTTCGAACATCGGAGCATCGAAATTGCCCACCAGGGCTATCTTCTTTCCTGTTGATGAGAATAGGAAGAACGATGTCCAGACCACATCCCCGCCAACCACGAGGTCCATAGATGGATCGGGCGAGGCAGCCGATTCTCGTGCCGCAATTATCCAGAGATCGGTTTCCTGCTTCCGCAGGATTTCGATCGCCTGATCGGATTTCGCTTTTAATAAATTCTCCATGCCATACCCCGGCCTTTAAATTAAAATTATTTCGAGGAATATTTCCTTTCAGACGGGCCATCATATTCATAGTTGGTGTTGCCGAGCTTGCGCATGGGCCGCTGGGTGGTCTTTTCCTCGTAAGCATGTGCAATTAAGCCCGGTAAACGTGAGATCATGAAGAATCCCTTACCGAGCCTCCAGTCGAAACCCATATCCGATATTACAGCCGCAATGGCACCGTCAACATTGATCGGCAGCCTTCGGCCGGTTTTTGCCTCCAATGCTTTCTCCACAGACTTGCAGAATTCGATATTCTTGCCCGAGAAATTCAGCTTCTCCGCTATCTGAAACAGCTTCAATGTGCGCGGATCGGTTTCATGCAGCCGATGACCGAAACCGGGCAGACGTTTTCCCTGGGCTTTCATATGATCGATGAGCTTTCCCGCATTTACACTCATATCGCCCTCTCGGGCCGACCATTCCTGAAAATGTTTTGCGGCCTGTTCGATAGCGCCGCCATGAACATCGCCGATAGCCATAACACCGGCGGCCACCGAAGCATTCAGTGGATTTCCGGCCGACATTATGGTACGAGTTGCAAGTACCGAAGGGGGTGAAGCGCCGTGATCTATTGATGATACCAGGATCGCCTCCATCATACGCGCTTCTGCTTCAGACGGCAGTTCGCCTTTCAAGACCAGGAAAACCACTTCCGCGAAAGAAGCATTTTCCATCAAATCGGGAACATCATAACCGCGCACCCGGATTTTGCCGGGGCCGATATCGGTAATACTTGTTTTCCAGCTATCTTCTGCCATATCAATACTCCACGTCTAATCCGCTGTTTTCTTTCAGATACGCATGCCAGCCTTCCTCGAGTTCCTGAGGAGTGCGTCCAAATATATCCAGCAGGGCCTGATCCGGCTCTTTCTCGCTCCTATATAGCGAAAGTAGACTGTCGGGCGCCCAAGGCGGCTCTGTCAGATACATCATGAATGAAGCCGTTGCCTCAATTCGGGTTGCGGAATCGACCGCCATGTATTCGTCATTTTCCAGAAGAGTTTCGATTGACGGTAATTCCCCGTTATACATATGTATATAGGCTCTCTGCACATAATTTCTGCGGGAATAATCAAGCATGGTTACCAGCCCCTCATAAACAAATTTGTACGGGGTACCATCCGGATCAAACTCCCGCAGCAGCATTACCATGACAGGCTGTCCCAGAGGTGTCAGGAGCATATAGTGGACCGCATTGCCGCGTACGCACGTATTGGTGCAGTCGGTAAGCTCCTGAACTTCGGTAGTATTATTGTATAAGTAAAAGACAATTGGCATCGGCGGCTGTACCTGCAAGCGATAGGCATTTTCCATCACAACCCGTTTGATTGTCGCTGCTATTGCGGGGACACGCTCCAGGAGCGCTGAGTCGGGTTGAAAATATATGATTACGAATTCGTCATAATATTGCTTCCAGTCTTCATAACCCGGATCGGTCAGTCCCGCATCGGTAAACTTCGGTTTTTGCTGCTCGGGCGCCTGCTGGGTCTCACCAGGCGACATTTCCGGCTTCTCCTCCTCTTCAGAAGAGCAGGCAAAAAACAGGCTCACGATCAAAATAAATATGAAAAATAGAGATGACACAGATGATGCAGGTTTGGATGTTCTCATATCGATATTCCAAATAATTGAGTTTTTTTTAATTATGAATGTTTAATTATAGACTATTGGGCTCCAAAGTCAAGCAGATTAGAATCATATAGTTGCCGGCAAAATCAGTCGGATTAAATATAAAAAGCGGTCGGAATTACAGCACCAGTCAGATGCCAAGCCGACCGCCTGATAAGAGGGCTGTGTATGAAGGGCATTTCATTAATATATAACAGGTCTATTTTTGTCAACCATTTTTTTCAGTTACGGTGAAATTATTTGGCTCGCGCGTAAGGCCCGAATATTTGGCAAAAAGCACCACATGAGGCTCCTCAAGCTCCGGCAAACCCACATAATAACGGGTGTTTGAATCGTTACCGCCCAGTACATGGAGGACATCCTGAATGCCGTCAATATAGTTGAATGTCAGTCTCAATTCCGGATTTTCCGGATTGACAAAGGCTGAGTCAGCGGGCTGATAGAAATCATCAGCTTTAAGGCCTGCCACCAACCTCTTGAACAGCTCAACCGTATCGGCGGAGGCCTTGGCCTCGCCAGAGACACCATCTCCACTTATAAACCAGAGACTGTCGCGCCTTTCCAGAGTGAACTCCTGTTCCTGAAATTGGAAAACAATCGAAGCAAGGGCAGCCGTATCGACCTGGATTATTGTTTTATCCCTCCAGTTTTTTGGCTCCTTATCAAAGCGGTAGCTCATAACATCTTCTGCCATATAGACATCCGTTGATCCTACCTTGCGAATATAGGAATAATTGAAATTTGATGCATTCTTTCCAAGATAGAATGAGGCCAGCTCCTGATCCTGACCGTAAACTTTTATCAGTGTTCCAGTTAGGGAATCAACTTGATACAGATTCTGCTTTTCGGGATTCTGTGATACCAGGCTTCCGACATCTATGCTAGAGATCATCTCGACAACCTGATGAACCTGAGCCGTATCTGCCGGATGAGGTATGGAATCTATGACTATCTGCCACCTGCCGTCAAGCCTGTAGAACCTCAATGTATCCTGCTGCTTGCCTGCGATGATACTGTCGACCTTATCAGGACTGAAGCTGATATATTCCTCTATTCTTTCCGGCGCAACGGACTCGCTCTCACGATTTTGCACATAAAGATATATAGCGATAAGAACCACAAGAATGATCAGAGGGACAAATATCCGTCTCATACGGCAGTTCTCCTTTTGGCCGAACGCCTGACCTGCCATCTAATCAGACCAAAGATTATTATCAGGACCGGCATGGCAAAAATGTTGATTAGCCTGACAGTTGTCTCTATATC
>JAABVY010000038.1:0-4410 GCA_011777135.1 Candidatus Zixiibacteriota bacterium
AACCGCATAATTTCCCGAGCGCCATGAAAACAGTAAAATCCACAAAGTCTATGCAAAAACTGGCTCTGAAGCTTAAATGCGAGGACAAGAAAATCGCTTTCGTGCCCACCATGGGCGCCCTTCATGAGGGGCATCTGGCGCTGATCCGTAAGGCCAAAAAGCTTGGGGATATTACGGTTGTCTCGATCTTTGTAAATCCGGCACAATTCGGGCCTGCAGAGGATTTTTCCAAATATCCGCGCACATTTAAAGAAGACAGGCGTCGCTTGCGCGATTTAAAGGTCGATTATGTCTTCTATCCCGACAGAGAATCCATGTATCCGCCTGATTATGAGACCTATGTCAATCTGGAAAAGATGTCGAAAGTCCTAGAAGGCCAATTCAGGTCGATTCATTTTCGGGGAGTTGCGACCATTGTCACCAAGCTCTTTAATATTGTACAACCGGATATTGCGGTTTTCGGACAAAAGGACTATCAGCAGTCCGTGATTATCAAGAAGATGGTCAGGGATTTGAATCTTCCCGTCAAAATCGTTGTCGGCAAGACAGTTAGGGAAAAATCCGGCCTGGCATTGTCCTCCCGTAATAAGTACCTGAACATGGAACAGAAGGAACGCGCAACTGTTCTATACAAGAGCTTGATGCATGCCCGAGATATGATCAGAAACGGTGAGCGGGATGCATCTAAGGTCAAGCGGTCGATGAGATTAATGATCGACAGGATAGCGGGAACAAAGATCGATTATATCGCTATAACAGATGACGAGAGGCTGGAACCGGTCAGGAGGCTATCCGGGAAATTTACGATTTCACTTGCGGTATGGCTTGACGAAGTTCGTCTAATTGATAATATTAGCGTTTCTTTAGGTGATGAAAAATGACTGTTGAATATTTGAAATCGAAAATACACAGGGCCACAATTACAGAGGCCAATCTGGAGTATGAGGGCTCGATCACAATCGATAAAACCCTGCTTGAGGCCAGCGGTTTGCATGAATACGAGAAAGTGCAGGTCTTAAACCTCAATACCGGGGCGCGCCTGGAGACATATGTAATAGAGGGTGAGGCCGACAGCGGTGTGATTTGCCTGAATGGAGCCGCAGCGCGGCTGGGGCAAAAAGGGGATAAGGTAATAATAATATCTTACTGCAGCTTGAGCGAGGATGAGGCCCAGGGCCATAAACCCCATGTGATTTCTGTCGATAACCAGAACAGAATAAAAAGTGCCTGATCAAATCAAAAAGACAGCAGCAATCGTACTGGCCGCCGGCAAGGGGGTCAGAATGAAATCAGATCTTCCCAAGGTATTACATGAATTAAACGGAAGGCCGATGATTCAATATCTGGCCGAAACCCTGAAAGATCTGGGGCTTGCAAAGGTGGTCATCGTGGTCGGATATAAACGGCATCTGGTCGAAGAAGCGCTTGCTGATTATGATTTTGATTTTGCAGTTCAGGAAAAACAGCTTGGCACAGGGCATGCGGTGATGATGGCCGAGGAAGAGCTCTCCGATTTTGATGGCGATGTTCTTGTGCTGGCGGGAGATGTGCCTTTTATACGCAAAGAAACGATAAAGAATCTGCTTGATATGCACAATNNTGCTTGATGTGCACAATAGTAAGAATGCAGTGGCCACGGTTTTGAGCTCGGAGCCACCGGATCCCTCGGGCTATGGACGAGTCATAAGAGATTCGCAGGATTTGATGGAAAAGATTGTCGAACATAAGGATTGCAGTGAAGAAGAATTACGGATTGGGGAGATCAATACCGGCACGTTTGTTTTCCGGAAAAGGGAACTATTCGAAAATTTGAAACATATTGATAATAGGAATGCCCAGGGAGAATATTACCTGACAGATTTGATGGAGATCTTTCTGAGGCAGGGCAAGAGAACTGCAGCCTTCAAAACCGATGATTACCGTGAAGCTCTGGGCATAAATTCAAGAGAACAATTAGAAGAACTCGCTAAGGCGTATAATTTATAGCAATTTAAAGCTTGACAAATTTAAACAAATTCGATTCTTATCAGTATAAACAGGGGGTGGTGAAGGAGCATTTTATGAGACATTTGGCAATCACAACACTCGTCATATTGCTTCTGTCGATCCCTGTGTTAGGCCAGTCCGGCCTGGAACGTCAGGAAGAGGTTACCAGTGCGGATGCTATCGGGAAAGCCAGGATAGACAATAAGTTTTCGCTTCTGGACCTGTCCCGTCTGGACATGAGCCATTCATATACGATTTCATATTTTTCATCCAACGGGCATGGAACCACGATCGGAATGTACATGAATTCAATCAGATACAGGATATCAAATCCGTTAACCTTAAATGTCAACCTGGCATGGGTGCATCAACCGGGGCAGCTTCTGGGAGGTGATCGGGGCACTCAGACCAATTATGGCTCGATCTACCCCAGCTTCAGCCTGGAATATAGGCCGTCTGACAAATTCTATCTCGAAATCGGGTACCATTCCGTTCCGGCATATATGTATTATTATAACACTGATCGGATGCGCCGTAACTGGTTCTATTAATGGTTGCACCAGAAGTAGATTAGATGCTTCGTAAAAAGAAAAAGCAAATTCCACGACACAAAAAATACAGGCAGAGAATTGCACCCAAGAGAAAGGGCAGGCTCTTCGATATTACTCTTATTGCACTGTCTGCTCTGGTATTGATACTGCTGGGTTCCACCGCTATCAGGTTAGCGACGGGTGTTACTAAGGAGATTAAGCAGGAATTGACGATCCTGCGGGTCCAGATTGCAAATGGAAGCGGAATTAACGGCGCCGCCGGCAAAATGGCCGATTGGGTCAAGAAGCAGTCGAGCGAAACTTTAAAATACGATGTCATCGATATTACCAATTTTGAAGGTCCTCCAATACCGCAGACAATTGTGCTGGTGCGAGATTCCATGGCGCTTTCCAAAACTGATATGATTTCGCAGCAGCTGGGTATTCCGAAAAGCAATATATCGATGAGCGAAATTGAGAATAACTTTTTAGCATTGGATATTACCATAGTGGTTGGAAAAGATTACGAAAAGTATGAAAGCCATCCCGAATTAATTCTAACGGAAGTTTTGAATGGCTGCGGGATTAAAGGGGCTGCAAACCAATTTGCGATACATCTCACTCAGCTTTCGGACGAGCAAATGACCTTCGAGATCACCAAAACCGAGAATTTCAAAAATTTCGATGTCAGTGAGAGCATGATACTGATAAAGACTGGCAAGGGAGAGGGTGTCTCGGCCCGGCTGGCCCGTAAGCTCGATATTAAAGAAAATAATATTATAGATGACAGATCCGGCAAAGAGGCGCCTCAGTCAGATCTCACCATTGTGGTCGGCCATGACTGGGGTAAGCGTTTGACGGCAAGCAATTAATCCTATTCGAAAGGAGAACAATTAGCGCATTTGGCAGCAGAAAAATCATATGACCTCGCCCGGAAAGCAGGCGAATTCGCCCTGCTTAGAAAAGCCAATGAGGTTCAAATTCTAGATCTGCGCAAGATCACATCCATAACCGACTATTTTGTAATCTGCTCTGGCGATGCCGATGTTCAGGTCCGGGCAATCGCCGAAACAATAATCGAAAAACTCAAACAAGAAGATATTAGAGTATGGAATGTAGAAGGTCTCGAAACTGGAAGATGGGTTCTTCTCGATTTTGTAGATGTGGTTGTGCATGTGTTTCTGCAGGAAGCTCGGGAGTTTTACGGGCTGGAAAGATTGTGGGGTGATGCTCCGACGGAAAGCATCCAGTAAATCCTCCGAGCGACCATCACTTATCCTCCTCTAAGGCAGTAACAATTTTATCTTAAGAAAATTAAATATTTTTTTCTTCACTCATAGAAAGGATTGCGATAATGGACATTGTCGATCTGAAAAACAAAACGATAGCCGAGCTTTTGAAGACGGCTGAGGAGCTCGATATCCCCGGGGTATCGGGACTCCGAAAACAGGAGCTTATTTTTAAGATCCTGGAAGCGAATACCGAAAAAGACGGGCTGATATTCGGTGAAGGCGTGCTGGAGATCCTCGATGAGGGTTACGGCTTCCTGCGTTCACCCGATTATAACTATCTTCCGGGGCCGGATGATATCTATGTCTCGCCTTCGCAGATCAAGAGATTCGATCTGAAGACGGGTGATACCGTGTCGGGACAGGTGCGCCCGCCCAAGGAATCGGAGCGCTATTTCGCGCTTCTGAAAATCGAAGCGGTGAATTTCGAAAACCCCGAAATCGCCAAACACAAAATTTTATTCGATAACCTCACGCCGCTCTATCCCAATCACAAGTTAAAACTTGAATTTAAGGGAGATGACTGGACCACCAGGATTATGGACCTGATGACCCCCATCGGCAAGGGGCAACGCGGGTTGATTGTATCCCCACCCAAGGCAGGT
>JAABVY010000038.1:4432-9869 GCA_011777135.1 Candidatus Zixiibacteriota bacterium
ATCGTCCACCTTTGATGAGCCCGCGGAACGCCACGTGCAGGTAGCCGATATGGTCATCAATAAGGCCAAGAGGCTGGTGGAGCATGGTCAGGATGTGGTCATCCTGCTGGATTCGATTACACGCCTGGCACGCGCGCATAACGCAGTAGTACCGCACTCAGGCAAAATCCTCTCCGGCGGTGTGGACTCCAATGCCCTGCACAGGCCGAAGAGATTCTTTGGCGCCGCGCGTAATATTGAAGAGGGTGGCTCATTGACAATTATCGGTACTGCATTGATAGAAACCGGCTCCAGGATGGACGAGGTTATCTTCGAGGAATTTAAAGGTACCGGTAATATGGAAATTGTGCTTGACCGCAGGCTCTCCGACCGCCGTATCTTCCCGGCCATGGATATCAATCGCTCCGGCACCCGTAAGGAAGAGCTTTTGCTTTCCAGCAATGACCTGAACAAAGTCTGGATCCTGCGCAAGTTCCTGGCCGAGATGAATCCGGTCGAAGGTATGGAATTTCTTTTGGATCGGATCAGAAAGACCAAAACCAACAAGGCCTTCCTCGATTCCATGAAAGGATAATCCGCATAAATTAATTTCGCAATCAATTCTATGAATTTGGCGGCAGGTGTAAAAACCTGCCGTCGAATAATCCCCCCACAGGATCCGAATCATCCTTTTCGAGAACCATCGGTTGCTCAGAGATGTTATCTTCCATAGATATCTGTCTGAAAATTCAAGGAGGAGAAGGCTGATGAAAGTTTTGATTGTATATGGGAGTCCTGATGGAAAAGGCAACAGCCGCAGGCTTGCGGATGCGCTCAATCAAGGTCTCAGAGCCGATAGAACCGAGATTGAAGAAATCAACATATATGATTATAATGTAACTGAGGTCTGGTCAGACTATTTCAGCGACGCACTTCAGAATAATTTCAAGAGAGCCGGTGAGGATGATATGTCCGGCCTCATAGACAAGATGTCTGCCTCTGACATTATTATACTTGTCAGTCCGGTTTACTGGTACCAGCTGGGCGGTAAGATGAAGACCTTTGTCGATCGCTGGGCAGATACAATCAACACCGACTTCTCTACCGATCTGAAAGGCAAAGGTCTGGCGCTTGTTACCACACATTCGGGACTCAATGTCATGAACAGCTCCAACTACCTCCAGCTTGCCATGGAGGCAACCGCGCGTTTTATGGGCATGATCTGGATGGGTGCCGTGGATGCTCCGACTGCCCTCCCGATATCATCCGGTCCGATCGATGCTCATTACCAGATCGCAAAAAATTTCGGAGAGAAGCTCTCCCGCGGCGAGAATCTGATCGGCCAGAAAGTCTTGTAGTTGCATGAATTTTCGTACCAATAGTATCTCTCGAGGTTTTCTCACAAATCTCTTTATTCAATCCATCAGTTCCTGATCCCGTAGAAGGAGGGATTGTAATCTGATGGAACTCATGATGGGACTTATGAGACTACCTCAGGACGTACGCCTAGCACTATAGACGGATTCGCAGGCGCATTTCGTTTTGGGTATTTGTTCTTCTTCGGGAATTGCTTTTGAGAGATAAATATATCCGGCAGAGACTGAAACCTCTGCCGGATGATCAGAATCTTAGCCTTCCGCGGCCTGCAGTTCGGATGTACAGTTTGGGCAGCGCGTGGCTTTTATTGGAATATTCGTAAAGCAGACCGGGCATTCCTTTGTTGACGGCGGCGGTGGAGGGGGTTGCTTGCGCTCCATGCGGTTGACATTTTTGACCAGCATAAACACTGCAAAGGCCACTATGGTAAAACTGACTATGGTGTTGATAAAGACGCCATAGTTGATCGTTACCGCGCCGGCTTCTGTCGCTTCCATGACTGTCGCATATGGCCCTGATGTTACTCCCTGCTTAAGGACAATAAATAAATTGTTGAAATCGACATTACCGAGCAAGAGACCGATAGGCGGCATGATCACATCGGCAACCAGCGATCTTACGATTGTACCGAAGGCTGCGCCAATGATAATACCGACGGCCATGTCCACCACATTGCCCTTGACCGCGAACTCTCTAAACTCCTTCATCATCCCCATAAATTATTTCTCCTTACAGAAGATTAAGTACCCCACTAATTTTCAATAATACATCTCCTCTATTTGATGAAATAAATAAAAAATCCTCAATGGACTTTCGCAAATCTTTTTTGGATAAAACAAAACTCCTTTTTACTCAACGAAAGCATTACAATGTAGTATATATTATAGATTATATGCATAGATATTTGATTCACATATTGCTTACGCTTGCGTTTTTCTTCAGTGCTGCCCATGCCCGCAGGCTGGAGCCCGGTTCCGACGATCACGACAGGTATCTAAAGGCATGCGAACACTATGAAAAGGGCAATTATGAAGAAGCCCGCAATATTCTGTATGAGATGCTCCGGGATCATGACAACGATCCATACCTGAACTATATCCTGGGTATGAGTTTCGCGAAGATGGGAGGAGTGCATAACCGCAACTATGCCCGCAAATACCTGAAGCAGGCGGTGCGCCTGGAAGAGGATTCGCTCAACTGGCGCTATGAGCTGGGGGTGCTCCTGATTGAATCGGAAATGGAAGCCGCCGCCGAGGAGCAGTTTCAGGAGCTTGTAAAAAGAGATTCCAGCTATGTGCAGGCATATTACTACATCATGGATATCTGCATCGACCGCTTCTGCCACAATGGCAACCGCTCCAAGCTGGCGCAGGGCTACCGAACCGCATTGGTCTGCCGGAGCCGCTACCCCGATGATGATGTCATTGCCTATAAGAAAGCGCTGGTTGAAATGCTTTTCAAATCTTACAATGAAGCCGCGGAGACATTATCCCGAATAGACTCGCCGGATACATTACAGACAGAGATAACACTTCTGCATGCTTATTTGAATTATGAACTGAGAGATTTCGACCAGAGCTTTAAATTATTCTCAAAAGCTCTTTCCGATTTATCGGAAGAAGACGTCAAGGGCTACCGAGATATTACATTACTTTTGACCAATCAACAGATAAGAGAATATGAGGCACTGCCCGAAAACAGAAAAGCTCAATTTGAAGATGAATTCTGGGCCGGTCTCGATCCCGATCTCACCACCGAGGTGAATGAAAAAATAGTCGAGCATTTTGCGCGGGTTTACTTTGCGGAAATCATGTTTGCCCGTCCCGAAGCCGATGTGCATGGCTGGGAGATGGATCAGGGCAGGCTGTATATCCGTTATGGCCCGCCGGCCTCGGCTGAGTGGCATCTGCCGGACGACAACGACCCCATGCTGAACTGCCGCTGGAACTGGGTTTATTTTTTTGACGGCCGTCCGGTCGAACTCGAATTCCTGAATATTTTCGGGGGAGATAATTACCAGCTGGCGCCGATGAATTACGGCGGGGATGTAAAAATCGCTGATGATCTGGTGAACGAGATTCCCAATGTGATCACATTTACGGATGATAAAAACCTGATCAATTCGATCTTCTCCCACTTCATATACAAGAGGCCCGAGGGCGAGTCGATGCTGGACCTGTTTGTGGCAACGCCGTATGATCAGTTTGTCTATGAGCCTGTGGAGGGACATGCGGTATGTTCAGTCCAATACAGAACGGCTATTATGGACCTTGAAGGAACTATCCTCGAACGCAAGAGCTCCAATCAGCAGATTGTGATTTCGCCCACATTGTCAAAAAATCCGGATTTCTATAATTTTGCAACTATCTCAATGAAATCTCCACCCGACAGCCTGAATATCGCCTGTGCAATCGAACAAAAATCGGCGCAAAGAGTGAATGTCTATAAAAGACCTCTGCGGATTTATGATTTCAAAGACAGTGGATTTCACATGTCCAGCCTGATTCTGGCCTCGAAAGTCGACAAAAAAGAGAAGAACTCTCCTTTCAACAGGCGCGATATCAAACTGATTCCCAATTTCACCAATACCTATAAAGTCAACGATACGGTGATAGTCTATTATGAGATTTACGATCTGCCTTTGAATATCAGGGGACGCACACATTACCGCATGACCTATACCATACAGGAGCAGGAGATTCCCAGAAATATCTTCGGCATGATCGCGAGCGTAATGTCTTCGGACCAGAAAACCGGCATCACACATACCGCTGACAGGGGCGATATCCTCACTGAACGATATGAACCGTTGAAGATCGATATTTCATCACTTGAGCCCGGATTGTACGAATTCACTCTCACGATCGAAGAACTGGTCCTGGGCAAAACGCTTACCCGCAAGGCTCGCTTCAGTGTAGTGGAGGAATCCGGCTGATAAAATCGGGCTTTCCTCATCCATCTTGACAAATCCGTGTCTTCGGCGTATTATGAGCAAAATCCGAAAACATGGAAGGAGAAAGTTATGGTAATACAAAAGGTTGGCATAGTTGGCTTCGGCCAGATGGGAACCGGTATCGCCCAGGTCTCTGCCGCGGCCGGATATAAGGTTCTGGCGCGGGATATCGACAGTAATTATCTCGATAAGGGAATCGCCAGAATAACCAAAAACCTCGACAAAGCTTTGGAAAAGGGCAAAATCAAGGAAGATGACAAATCCAAAGTACTCGAAAATATCAAAACCACTACGCATCTGGAGGAGTTTAAGGACTGCGATCTTGTTATAGAAGCTGTGATTGAGAATATGGATGAGAAGGTTGATGTGTTCATGGAGCTCGATAAGATTGTTCAGAAGGATGCGATCTTTGCTTCCAACACCTCCTCCCTGTCGATCACTGATATAGCGGCCCGCACAACCCGACCGGAACAGTTCATGGGCCTGCACTTTTTCAATCCGGTGCACATCATGAAGCTGGTCGAGGTAGTGAAAACGATTGCGACCTCTGAGAACACTTTCAAGCACGGCAAAGAATTCGCCGAATCGGTCGGCAAAACCGCAGTAACCTGCGGGGATCGTCCCGGATTTGTGGTCAACCGTTTGCTGGTACCATATCTTCTGGATGCGGTCCGNNATGCGGTCCGGATTCTTGAGGACGGCACGGCCACGAGAGAAGATATCGACAATGGCATGATGCTTGGCTGCGGCCATCCCATGGGACCATTGACATTGATCGATTTCATAGGGCTCGATACAATTCTTTACATCGGCGACATAATGTTCGAGGAATTCAAGAACTCCCATTTCTCAGCCCCGCCGCTTTTAAGGCGGATGGTGAATATGGGTTATCTCGGAAAGAAGAGCGGAAGAGGATTTTACGACTATACAAAGTGAGGGAAGATGGCATATAATAATATTTTAGTGGAGAAGGACGGTCACCTGGCGGTATTGACCATCAACCGTCCCAAAGCCATGAACGCATTGAATGCTGAAACGTTGACAGAAATCGACCAGGCCTATGATGAGTTAATGCAGGATGGCCAGACCCGTGTGGTCATAATAACCGGGGCCGAGAAGGCCTTTGTT
>JAABVY010000077.1:0-5160 GCA_011777135.1 Candidatus Zixiibacteriota bacterium
TGGCTTAAATCCGCACAGGAACGGGATATCACGATTTCCGGCGCCCTTACCGACCCCAAAGGCGACCGGACCAGGAAGCCCTCCCAGCAGGAGGATCCGGATATGAACCTGCGCATCGTGGAAAGGCGCGATGACGGTATTGTTGTGCGCGGCGCCAAAGTCATGATTTGCGGAATTGCAGCCGCAAATGAGGTCTTTGTTTTGCCCGGCAGCAGCTATAAGGAAGAGGATGCCGATTGGGCGGTATCATTTGTAGTGCCCAAGGACGTAGAGGGCCTGACAATCGTTGAAGCGCGGCATCCCAATGACACGCGTGAACAGGAAGANNCAACGAGAGAGTATTCATGGCCGGCGAATATAAGTATACCGGTTCTGCGGTGGTTAATTTCATTCTGCCGTATCGTGCGGCGATCGGTGGATGTGTGGCTGGACAGGGTGATATCAAGGTGGGTGCGGCAATATTGACTGCACGCGCCAACGGCCTGCCATCCAAGGTGTTTTCCGATAAATTGACACAAATGTATATTAATAACGAAACCACTTTCGGTATGGGTATTGCTGCTGCCGTGCTCGGTAAAAAACATCCCTCGGGAGTATGGCAGCCGGATCCATTGATTGCCAATATAAATAAGGCCCTTGTGGCCAGGCTACCCTACCAGACCTCGGTTCTGGCGCAGGATATTGCGGGAGGCATCGGAGAGACCGGATGCATGCCTTCCTATACCGATTATAATGACGAGAACTATGGATATCTGATAAAGAAATATTTGAAAGCTGCGGCATCCGCGGAGACGCGCATGCGTGCCGCCCGTCTTGTTGAATGGACCACGACCGGATCCGGTATTCCGGGCTGTATGCATGGAGGAGGTTCCGCTGATGGCGCCAAGATGTTTGTGAGACTATTCTCCGGGATGGAAAATTCCGTCAAAGTGGCCAAACGTCNNTAAGAATATTATTATAAGCGGAGCGTTTTTTGCGCTCCGCTTTCTTTATCAAAAAAATAATTGTTTTAATAGCATATCCCCCCATTGATTTATAAATTCCATCCAAAGAAGAGTAATTTAATTAAGCATGGAGGCACTTATGAAAAAGGGACTGCTCTTTCTTTCCGTCCTTTTAATTCTTGCATCGGATTTGTATGCCGAACCATGGGAGAAAACCCTTACCTTTGATTTGAAATTAACTCAGACCGCTTATTCCGACAGCTGGACCGGCGGCGAAGCCGGAAACGTCAGCTGGGTTTCGACCCTGAACGGAATCTTTATGAAGCAGGTCACGGAGACCTTCAATAACAGGACGACTCTAAAACTCGCCTTTGGCCAGACCCATGTCCAGGACGCTGAAACAAAGGAATGGGAAAAACCTGAAAAATCGACCGACCAGATCGATATCGAAAATCTCTCCCGCCTGACGTTCGGAGGCTACATCGATCCTTATTTTGCGGTCAGGCTGGAGACTCAATTTCTGGATGCATCAGTTGATTCTATTAATAGGTATTTCAGTCCGATGTTGTTGACGGAGTCTGTCGGCGGTTCAAGGATGTTCTACAAGAAGGACAAAAATCAAATCCTGAGCCGTCTCGGATTCGCAGTTAAGCATACAATAAACAAAGTCATAGTTGATACTGCCGTCAGTGAGACAGACTGGAACACCCGCACCGATGCAGGTTTTGAATCGGTCACTGATGTAGTTTATGATTTCTCGGAGAGTCTGGGGTATATCGGCAAATTGACCATTTATAAAGCTCTTCTCTTCTCGGAAAAAGATGAAGTCGAGGGAACTCCGGAAGAGGATTACTGGAAGGCTGTTGATGTCAATTGGGAGAATACAATCTCGGCCTCAGTGGCCAAATATGTTACCGTCTCGCTTTATGTTCAATTTCTATATGATAAACAGATCGAGAAGAAAGGCCGTTTCAAAGAGACTCTCGGGCTGGGCCTTACGTACAAGATGTTTTGATAGTATCTCATGTCAGGACCGATTAGAAACGTGCTGAATTCAAGGGAAAACCAATATGGATGAAGTTGCATTTGTCTTAGATGCCGATGTGATTGTGAAAATGGCATTAGCCGTATTACTTGGTGCACTGATCGGAGTGGAGCGCGAATATCATGGACGGCCCGCCGGACTGAGGACACATATTCTGGTTTGTCTCGGTTCAACTCTCCTGATCATTGGATCCAGATCCCTTCCTATAGCAATAGAGGAGGGCCCCGGTTTTATGGGTAATTTTGTTATCGACCCGGCGCGTCTGGCAGCAGGGATAATTACCGGAATAGGTTTTCTGGGAGCAGGTGTTGTCCTCAAAACGAAAGACTTTATTCGCGGTGTTACCACAGCAGCATGCATATGGTTTGCGGCTGCTATCGGGATAATAATCGGTATGGGCTTTTACCTGATAGCGACTATCAGCGCGGTACTNNTCAGCGCGGTACTGGCGGTTTTTGTGCTTTTGTTTCTGGTAAAAATAAGCTCTACGATATATCCACACACCTATAAGCATGTTGTGATCGTATCTAAAGGTAAAGCCATGGATGAGTTCGCTGAGAAGTGTGAGAATCTGCTCAAGAGCTACCGTGTAACGATACTCGACACCGACTATATCAGGGACAAGGCATCGGAGGAGTTCACACTGGATTATTATATCCGCAGCCGCAGCCAGGAGATTGGGCTGGAATTGATGCAGAAATTCTCCGGCCTGCCGGAGGTCGTCCAGATCAGGATAAACTAAAAATTACCGGCGAGATCTCTCTCGCCGGCTAGTGGGCAAGCAACTCAGGCTGCTGCCTGAGGGGAGGTGTGATTTATTCTACATCTCGTAGAAATTAGCCTCGTTAAGCCCTTCATCAGCACTGGATACACTATATTTTTTCATCAAACAAGTTGCTGTCCCATAAGCCCGCAAAATGCATACCGCTATGGATGTTATTGTCTAATTTTATATCAGGCAACCTGGTAGGCGATTGATAAATCCCTGCGGCAAGGCGAAAATGCCCTAAATCTATTGATGGCATCCAATACAGGCTGCCGGAATTCCAATAAAAAGTTCAAAATCAATACATTCCGGAACATGAGTCCCACCAATTAAAAACTTGACAAAAGAGATATGGTTTGCTTTCTAATCTGCATGAGAATTGGAATTTCCACCAGTTTCAACTATAAACTCCCCTTTCCCGAGAATATCAGGGCGATTGCGGATGCCGGCTTTAAATTTATATCGGTTGGGGGAAATGTCAGGCATTCGCACTACAATACCCCTGAGGGACGACGTGCCAGGCTGCTTGAATATAGCGGCAAATTCGGGCTCGAAATTGATTCGATTCATGCACCATATGATCCAACCTGCGATCTGACTCAAACCCAGGATATATTTGCTCAAAATGCAGTTATCGAGATAAAAAGAAGTATCACCGCGGCATCGGAGCTTGGAGTCAAAAAACTCATCGTCCATCTTTCGGCGTTCAGGCCGAGAAAACTGTCTGAGAGAATGGCCCGCATAAAGCTCACCGTTCCGGAAATAGTCAAATTTGCCGGGGAAAAACAGGTCCAGATTGCATTGGAGAATCTGGATTCTGATTCTGAGGTGTTATTTAAATATGCCATGGACTTATTTGAATCGGAAAATCTGAAATTTTGTTATGACAACGGGCATGAAATGCTATATAATGAGTCAATGGATTTGTTGAAGAAATATTCGGGACGGCTGGCTGTAATGCATATACACGACAATGACGGAGAGCGAGATTTACACCTGATTCCCTTTGAAGGTAAACTGGATTTCCCAGCTCTGGCCGGACAACTCAATAAATTGGAAAGGATTCCGGATATCACGCTGGAATGCGAGATGGAAAACAGCAATTACGCCACGGCCGAAAAATTCCTGGAAGCCGCATATAACAAGGGTATGCAATTTATAGAGATGCTCAAGCGCTGACATCTGACTCTATTCGACACAATGACTTAAATTAAATAATTATAAGATTGGACAAGCTGCCTGCCGACCTTATAATATAAGAATAGCTAATACCTTTTTGTGCCGGATCGATTTCGGCGATTGTAGTGCTGAGATGAGTAAGATCAAAATACTCTACATTATCGATGAGATTACTGACGTAAATGCGGGGACTGAAAGACAGTTGTCGCTTCTTCTCAGAAATCTGGATCGAGACATTTTTGAACCTCACCTCATGACACTGAGGGCAACTGAATGGCTGGATAACGATTATTATCCCTGCCCGGTTCATAATCTGGAGATGGGCCCGGTATTGTCTTTGTCCGGGTTCAATAAGCTGACAGAGCTGAGGTATTTCATTGCAGATAATAACTTCCACATAGTCCAGACTTATTTCCCCGATTCCAGCGTTGTCGGGGTGCTTGCAGCCCGGCAGGCGGGATGTAAGATCATAATATCCACCCGCAGAAACACCGGCTATTTCTACAATTCTCGCCTGTTGATGGCCACGAAATTTGCAAACCGTCATGTTTCCAGATTTCTCGCAAATTCTGAGCGTGTGGTCAAAGAAATTTCGGAGAAAGAGGGAATCGAACCGGGGCGTTTCTCTATAATCCACAATGGGCTCGAGGTTGAGCGTTTCAGGTTTACCGAGCAGGATGTGAAAAGTGCAAGAGTTTTCATGGGAACCGCGGAATATGAGAATCTGGTGGGGGTGGTGGCAAATTTAAGGCCGGTTAAAGCGATTGAAACATTCCTCAGGGCGGCCGCGGAAGTCAGCCATATGCGCAAAAATGTCAAGTTTGTGATCATAGGAGGCGGAGATGAAAATTATACCTCCGAAATGAAAAAAATGGCTCAGGAATTGTCGTTGAGTGAAAATATCAAATTCCTTGGTTCGGTCGATAATCCGACTTCGTTTATAAAGAACTTCGATGTCGGAGTTCTAACTTCGCGCTCGGAAGGACTCTCGAACACATTGATGGAATATGCTGCTCTGGGTATAGCATCTGTGGCCACAGATATCGGCGGGAACTCGGAGATCATTCAGCATGGAGAGACCGGTCTGATTGTTCCGCAGGATGATCCGGAAAGCACCGCAGAAGCCATTAATCAGCTGCTTGATGATAATGATAAACGTGAAAGGATGGGATCCAGGGCCGCCAAAAAGGTCTGGTCCAAATTTAACCTGAAAATTATGGTTAAAC
>JAABVY010000077.1:5167-6185 GCA_011777135.1 Candidatus Zixiibacteriota bacterium
AAAGAGAGATAGCCCGGGCTGAGTAATTTCCCGGATACTAGAAAAATAAGCGTCGCATTTTACTGTTTTTAAAATAATAAAAAAGAAAGTCTGATAGAAGTATCTGCTGTTATGGAGCATATACACGGAAGAGCTTTTTCTGATATACAGCCGATAACATCGAAAAATATTTTCTATATCCTGATCACAGCGCTTTCAATTGTTTTCGGCGTGCTCAATCTCATAATACCCGTCCACTATCTCGCTGCAATAATAATAATCTCCATAGCGGCCATTGTTCTATTTCTGTATCCGTTTATCGGCCTTCTGGTCTATCAGTTTATCACAATCATTCAACCCGGAGTGATTTTTCCTTCACTGGCGCCGCTCCATGTCGAACGGCTCGTGGCCGTATTCCTGATAATCTCCCTCATCATAAATATCAAACTCAGGCGGGACAAGCTGATAATCACTGATCATAAACTGCTTTACCTTATGATATTTTTCATCATGTCCATGGTAATGACTATTCCGGTATCTTACTGGCCCACTCAGTCCGTGGAAAAGATCATCGAATTTATCAAGACCTTCGCATTCGTCCTGCTGATTATAAATATTCTCAAGACCAGGAGCCGTCTGCGAATATTTGTATGGGAGTACCTGATCCTGATCGGCTATATGGCGGTAAGTTCTGTAGTTGCATATAAGACCGGTAATGTGGTTGAGGCGCAGGGGATAATCCGGGCGCATGGCCTGGCTGGCACAGATCCCAATACACTTTCCGCCACCCTTGGACTTTCGCTGCCATTTCATTTGATGCTTTTCAGGATGGAGAAGCAAAAATATTTAAAAGCGCTTTCCGTATTTTTGGTGATAGTTATAATATACACCATTGTCCTGACCGGATCAAGAGCAGGATTCCTGGGCCTTGGTATGGCGGTTTTATTGAGCTGGTGGTTTTTGCCGGGAAGGTTGATCAGGCTTTTTACGCTCATTGCCGCAGGATTTGCAGTAATAGCTTTAATGCCGTCGCAGTATC
>JAABVY010000077.1:6196-10094 GCA_011777135.1 Candidatus Zixiibacteriota bacterium
TTTCTGGGAGTGGGCACCGGCGCTTTCGGCACTGCCAATGCCGAGGACTATTCTGATGCACGCAAGAGCTATCTAAAGGCGCACAATCTGTATATACAAACTGCCGCCGAACTGGGAATCATAGGACTGGTGTCATTTTTCGCTTATGTCGGCGCTTTGCTCTACTATATTCAAAAATACAGGAAATACATAGTTAGTAAATTCAGGAAAAGAACTTGGACATGGGGAGTTTTGACGGCGATACAGATTTCCACCTTGACCCTGTTGGTTATAGGAATGTTCGGGCACAGCCTTTACCGAATGAACTGGTTCTTCTATGGCGCTTTAGTCATTGCAGTCGGATTTTTGTTGCGCAATAATAGCCCTCGAGAGGAGGCATTGTAAATATATGTCACTGCGAGAGTACTTCACAAATCCGCTTGTAAGGCTGGCGTATTCCTTATGGAACAAAAAAGCAAGCAGAACCAATCACCTGAACATCCTTCGCGATCTGGATCAGAGCCAGTATTATGATCCGGAGCGCCTGCATTTGATGCAGGTCGAAAAATTGCGCAATATTATCATGCACGCCTACCATAATTCTGAATTCTGGCAGGTCAGGTTTAAAGATATCGGCCTTGAAGAGCAAGATATTAATAATCTATCGGATACTGATGATATTCNNATATTGATAATCTATCGGATACTGATGATATTCCGAAGCTCACCCGCGAGGATGTTATTAACAATAAGGAGAGAATCGTTTCGAAAGCATTCTCCCGAGGTGAATTGACAGAAAGTGTCTCAGGGGGCACATCGGGAAGTTCTCTGTCATATTATCTTAGCAGGCATAGAGTTGACTTTAAAACTGCGGGCACTGTGAGACATAATCTGTGGGCCTCATACCGTATCGGTGATAAGCTGGCAACTGTATGGGGCGCGCCTGCTGATTTTCAAATTCATAAGAATCTCAAGACGAAAGTGCGCGACTTGTTCTGGGGAAGATCGATTGATTTCGACAGCAATATATTGACTGATGAGGCAGTCAGGAAATTCTGCCGTGAATGGGACAAATTCAGGCCGGACATTCTTGTGGCCTATGCCGGTGGGCTTGATTTCTTCGTCAAACGTGCCAGGGATATGAAGCTGAGTTTTGCTCCTCCGCGCGCCATTATAACATCCGCGGAAATCCTCACACAAGAGGCCAGAAACAATATTGAGGATTTCTTTGAAGCGAAAATATTCAATCGTTATGGATGCCGGGAATTTTCGGTTATTGCCTCGGAGTGCAGGTATCATAATGGGCTGCATATTAATGCCGAGACGCTGCTGCTCGAGTTCGAGCCGATAGATGAATTGGCCGATAAGCGCAAGCATTGCAGAGTTTTTATTACAGATCTGGAGAATGTGGCATTTCCCTTTATCAGGTACGAGCTTGGGGATGTTGTTATTGCTTCCGATGAGAAGACGCCGTGTCCATGCGGAAGAGGCTTGCCGAGAATCGATGAGGTTGGCGGAAGGGTTATGGATTATTTGAAGCTGCCCAATGGCCGCTATGCTTCCTTCACGGCAATAACGTCGACCTTTTTTCCCACTGTCAGAGGAATTATCAAGTCCAGAATCATTCAAAAAAAGATCGATAAAATACTTGTGCAAATAGTAAAAAACAACGATTTTGATGAGGAATCTTATAGCAGGTTAAGACAAGGGCTTGCCAGAGTCCTGGGTGACACAGTCGAAATCGAGCTCGAATTTCTCGAAGACATAAGCAGGGAGAAATCGGGTAAATACCGTTTCGTCATAAGCGAGGTTGCAGAATAAGATGCCATTTCTATCCTGGCTGATCAGGAAAACGACTCTGCCATTGTATCTCAGGTACAGGGGGGAGTTGGGGCAGCTCTCATATCTGGATGAATTTGCCAGCCTTGAGAAACTTTCTTCTGATGATATCCGTCAGGTTCAATTGCATGCTTTTTACAGAGTGATGGAGCATGCCTATCAATTCTGTCCCTATTACAGGGAAATTTTTGAGGATATCGGGGCAACCCCATCTGACCTTAAATCAATCGAGGATCTGCAGAAGTTTCCAATATTGACAAAAGATCTGATCAAGAAAAACCTGAGCAGTATTCTGGCAAAAAATATCGGCCCGGATAGAAGGCTGCGGTCATCTACGGGCGGCTCGACCGGCCAGCCTCTTGTATTTTATCGAGACTCGATTTGCAGGGATAAGAAATTCGCCATGCAGCTGAATTTTCTGCGCTGGTGCGGATTCCTGCCGGGCGACAAACATCTATACTTCTGGGGAGCCTCTCAGGATTATGACGGGTTGAGTACTTTAAAGGGGAGGATTGTCCAGAAGCTGGCCACTCGCAGATGGTTTGTAAATGCGGACAGCTTGAAAGCAGGGAACTTCGGTAAAACTATCGAGATGCTATCCAGATTGAAGCCGAAAATTGTTTCAGCTTACCCGAATATTATATATGCATTTGCAAAGGAAATAGAGAGGCGAAAGAAACATATTGAATTTGACAGGATCGTTGTCACGGCAGAGCAGATATTCAACCATCAACGTCAAAAGATCGAAGAGGTCTTCAATGCTGAAGTGTTCGAGCAATACGGCAGCCGTGAATTCGGTACGATAGCCAGCGAATGCGGTTATCACGACGGTTTGCATTACTTCGCACCCGGTGTCATTCTGGAGACTGCGACCAGAGATGGCATGCCTTCAGGTAACGGTCTCGGCAGCCTTCTTGTAACTGATCTTTGGAATTATGCCATGCCGCTGATTCGTTACCAGGTGGGCGATCTGGTAAAGCTTGTATCTGCTCCGTGCGAATGCGGTTGTGAGCTCCCACGGATAGGAGCTGTAGCCGGGCGGATTGTGGACGCAATAATCAGACCGGGGGGCGAGATGATTGCCGGGCAGGCCCTGATTTCTGTAATACGTAGATCGGAAATCGATGCCCGGATGCAAATAATACAGAAGGCTCCCGATCAGTTTATAATCAATTATGTTTCTGACAGAAAACTGTCAGAGGATAAGCTCCATTTTATTCGAAACGGTATTAATTCCATAATGGAACAGCAGGTAAGAATAAACTTTAACAAAGTGCAAGAAGTAGAGAGGGATAAATCAGGAAAATTCAGGTATGTAAAAAGTGATATAAGCTCTCCTTTGCAAAATGATTTCAAAAGTCCCCGCACTCATTAAATTGTAATCGGGAGAGGCAATGGCCTGGAGGATTCTATGAGCCCGGATTTGCCTTTTATGCAATGATAAACTAAGCCATTTTGGATTGATGGGATATGGTATCGATGCATCCATATAGTGTTTTGATAGCGGCCCCATCCCTGGATATTATGGGCGGGCAGTCGGTACAGGGTGATCTGCTTATAAGACATCTAAGGGCTGATGGTGTAAATGTCGGTTTTGTGCCGCATAATCCAAGGCCGCCGGGTATCCTTTATTATCTGACAAAGGTCAAGTATATACGTACAGTGATTGTGTCGATTCTCTATATCATGAGGCTCGTCAGAATGATCCCGAATTATAATATAATCCACGTTTTTTCAGCTTCTTACCGTGCATTTATTATCTCAACCGCTCCGGCGATATTGATAGCCAAATATTTTGGAAAGAAGATTGTTTTGAATTATAGATCGGGTGAATGCCGCGATCATTTGCTCAGGCAGGGTTGGATAGCAAAACCGATAATGCGGTTGGCAGATCGTATAGTTGTGCCGTCTGAATACCTGGTCAGGGAATTAGCTGATTTTGATTTGGAGGCATCGCATGTTTATAATCTGGTCGATCTTTCACAATTCAAATATAAGCCCAGAGAAAGATTCTCACCGCGAATCATAGTAGCCCGGAATCTTGAAAAGCTCTATAATATTCATGCCTCTGTCAGGGCGT
>JAABVY010000340.1:0-8293 GCA_011777135.1 Candidatus Zixiibacteriota bacterium
TGAATTAAGGCAGCATGCTTAATTGTCTCGAATATCTCTTCCATCGAATCGCCCACGGGCAGTACAAAGCAGGCCGAAAGCTGTCCCAGGGGACGCCCGGCGTTCATCAGGGTCGGCGAATTGGGCATAAATTCGCGGCTGGCAATGGCATTATAATAACGTTCCTCGACCCGCTTGACCGCGGGATCATCCACTCCGTACTTATATTCGGCCTTGGCGATATGCCTGGCTACGCGGGTAAACAGCTCTTTCGGCGATTCAACAACTTTCCCTTCATCATCCTTGATAAGGTATCGCCGTTCCAATACCTTCATCGCATTTTCGGTCAGACCCAGCTGTCTGTCGATATGCATATTTTCCCTCCTCCTTAATCGGAAACCTGCCGCG
Organism: Candidatus Zixiibacteriota bacterium; assembly: GCA_011777135.1. Lineage (GTDB taxonomy): Bacteria > Zixibacteria > MSB-5A5 > JAABVY01 > JAABVY01 > JAABVY01. The sequence goes on from JAABVY010000340.1 coordinate 388, forward strand.
CTGTGCAGTTTTCCTCATCTATTTCAAAATCCCAAAAGACTATCGGGGCTTCCTTCTTCAATATCTTCAAAATCTCCAGACAAATTCTGCGGATTTCCCAGTGCGCGCGCTCATGACACCTGATCTTGCAGATATGGCGCCATTCACGGAAATTCGCAGTCATCACAATCTCCGAGGTAATTCCGCCCGGGAGAATATAGCGTGCATCCTCCTTGGGCACACCCGCCTCGAGCATCTGCTCATAGAGCTCATGGGTCTCTTTGGCAAGCTCCAGATATTTCTCGGCGAAACCATTTTCCTTCATGCTTTCCGGGACCACCACCTCGAACTGCTTGCGCACGCCGTACTCGACATAACGCTGCGATTCCTGTGAGGGTGAAGCCACACGGTGGCGCACGAATTCATGTGTGAATGTCCGCGATCCACCTTTGATACGAAATGTGGCGGAGGCATGTTCCAGAACAGAATGATGACCTTTACGAATTACCTTCTTTATCAGGTCCTCTGTGGAAGCGGGCGGATTATACCTGTGGAAAGAGAGGTAACATGTACGGCAGGCGCGCTCGATTACGTCCTCCCCATCCGGAGTAATCGCCATCAGTATCACCTCAGGCACCGCTTCTTTGGCTAATTTTTCCATAACATTCTCTTTCAATTCTTCCATGACACCCAATCCAATCTTTTATTTTTTACATCCCCTGTAAATCATTTTGATATCGCAACTTGTAATTTTGCGAAAAAAAGCCCTCAGTGGGGGTTGATTTTTTATAATTATTATGAGAATCTAAGTAAGCTTATAGCTTTTACTTAAAGAGATACTTTAACCAAACTCTCGCGGTGCTTAAAATAAAATCTAAAATAGGTTCAGTCAAGCAAAATATTAAAAAAATGTTAAAAAAAATACAATATATTGTATATCAACCGATTATAGACCACATTATATTGTATTTTATGCATTCTGGAAATATCCGATTTATAAGGTCAATTTTTAAGCTGTTGCCCTTATTGGAATTGCAGTGTTGATGGATTAAGAGGTATAATTTTCGCATGCCGGGGAGTTCGATCGACTGATTCTAAGCTATTATAATTAAGTGGCTTATGACTTTCTGTGAGTCTCCGACCATTAAACCAGTCCAGACTTTTGCCGATTTAGACTCTTATCTGATGAATATGGCCAGGAAAGGAGGTTCGAATGCATCCGGGTCTTATCGGCGGGATTATAGGCGGAGCGATCGGGCTCTTGGGCGCGGTTTACGGTACCTGCAATAGTGTCAAACATGCCGGCAGCAGAAGAGAGAAAATATTTATAATCAGAGCCGCTATTTATATGACGGCAGGTCTGGCGATTTTTCTGTTTTTACTCTTGTCACTGAAGACGCCCTGGAGATTTTTATTATGGGGCGTTTACGGGATTGCGTTGCCGCTCGGGATTGTGTATATAAATAAGAAGCAACAGTCAATCCGACAGGAGGAAAGCATTGAAACTGAGAAAAAGATATAGAGCTGTTTTTGCTGCATTATCAATTATATTTTTGCTGACACTGGTCCTGTCCTGCGGGAAGGGGCTGGAGGGAAAAATCAAGGCCTATGAAGATGCCATAAACAGCCATGATGTCGAGGCTGTGCTGGCCTTTTATGCCGAGCCGGTGACTATCGAGATGGGCCGGGTTTCCAGTCCCCTGACAGAAACCGAACTTCGTCCATTGGCGGAATGGGATTCGATTGTGAATACTGAGGTTTCCTTTACGGTTAAAGAAACTCGAGGGGATACTGTTTACTGCACCAAGACCGAAACCAATGACTGGTATAAAGCTTTCACCATAGATACCCTCTATTTTGATCCCTGGATTGCTGTATTTGAGGATGGCAAGATCAGGCAAATCACCTATGTCCACACCCCGGAGAGCATACGCAGAATGGCCGAGGCCTACAAATCCTTCTACGATTGGGCCTATGAGGAACGTCCCATCAAACTGAAGGAGCTCATGCCGGAGGGGCAGCCGATCCGCGGGGTCACCAGCGCCAAAAAGTGGATGGAAATCCTAACTGAGTGGCGAGAGGAGACGGGCGGGATATAATTATTCCTGAATTATTACGGCTATTTCATCCTTACTGGTTTCTGTAATTTCATCGAACATACCTTTCAAATCAGGATATTCCAAAGGAAGAAATTTAGCTTTATTCAGCTTGAAATATGCCATAACCGAAATCGAATTTCCCGAGGCCAGACATGTTCTGATATATTTACCGCAGTTCTCGACTTTATTTATAGCCACCGGCAGATCCGCAACTTCGATTTTCTCAGGCAGATTGATTACAATATTATGTGAAACTGTAAATTCATACTGAAAATCAATGGGGAATTGCCTTTTCTCACTTTCGAAAGGATTATCCACGAGAGGAAGCAGACAAGGGGAAACCAGCATGTTTTCTCCCAGTTTGGTGCAGAATTCCGGGAATTCCAGAACCAGTTTCATGCTCAGGCTGTCACCCTCCGGATAGTAAGTAGTTAACGCTTCATGGACCTGATAATTATGCTCGAGTTTTTCCATCAGGCCCTCAGCAATTTGCTGCTGAGAGACTGTGTCTACCAGATATTCATCATATTTGGCATTTTCATATCCCTGAACGCAAATGAAAGTGGAGCATATTGCCGAACCATCTTCCCGGAGATTAATTATCCCGCTTAATTGAGTAGAACTTGTGCGGTCAGCGTGCGGCATGAGGCTGATCGGCCGCGATGCAGCACCATCGACAAGCAGTCCTCTTTTAATAAGGTCATAGGCGGGCACAAATGGAAAAGCCACTGCTTTCTCTCCTGCATCCAGGATATATTCCCCTCCACCCAGATCCACATAGCAGATTAAATGGTCAAATTGACTCAACTGCACCAGACTTGGATTGAAATTGCAGAATCCGCGCGTACCGATTAAAAGTGGGTGCGCTTTGAATCCGGACTGCTGCAACAATGCAGTCAGGAGCAGATTTTTAGCCGTCTGGGGACCGGATTTGTCTTTCAGCAAATCGGAGCATTTACAATCGAGAAAGTCGTAGAGCCCTCCACCCCTGGTGCCAATCGAATCCCGTACAAAATCATATAAGCATCTGATTTTTTCGTCATCCGATACAGCATTGGCAGTCAGCATATCTGCCAGTTCTCCGATTTCATCTTTATTATTTATGAAATCTACAAATAGTTCGCTAATCCGTCCACCAACTTCATCCCAGCTATTGAGAAAACTAACTCTCGTCCTTCCATCATTGAATTCTATTAACTGGAAATACAGACCAGCCATATAATTTGTGACTGATCCGGCTAATGGCTCGGCCTTTGCGGGCATCAGACTATCAAGCTCCCATGTAAACTTTTTCATTGTGACATCAAAGACCCTGATATCTTCGGCCTGGGGTTGCTGCTTATCAAGCGGTAGATTTGTGCCCCTGGCATTGTAAGTGAAGCCCGGGTAAAGGGTGACGGAGAAAATCGATTTCAGCGTATAAATCTCATTCTGGAAATACCAGGGTTCGAGAATATGAAATCTCTGATGAAACATCTGATATTGATACTCGAGGATAACGCCATCCGTAATTGCCGGGAATGTGAAGGTCAGTGTTTTCAAATCGCCGGCTTTCTTCTCGAATTTGTCCTTGACTTTCTTCTTATCGCCACTGGGCAGAATTGTATGTGCTTTGAATTTACTGAATTTATCGCCGTCATAGTAACTTATATCAATGCTGGCGACATCATCAATATTGTCTTTATCAAAAACCTTGATGCGCACATGTCTCATCACTGTTATGCCTTCAAGGTCAACCTTCATATCACCATTGTCGAAAATAATCATGGCCGGTTCATCGGCAATCTCCAGCGGCTGCTCGAGAGCCCATTCCCACTCCTCAACTTTGCCCCACTCCTGTGCTGATATATGCCCGAATGTGTAGATTACTAAGAAAGTCAAAAGCAGCACTGTTCTGAAAAACGATATGGCGGACATGCTTCCCTCCCCCGATACAATGCCCCTGGGTCATGCGCAGTAATAAAACGTATCCCCTCTGCAGCCATTGCCCCCGGATGCACAAATTTTATGTTGATGGTTGTTTTCTACCGAAAATAATTTAATTTGCTGATTGATATTTGTCAATAATTGTTTATATGATTATTAACTGAGATAACAAAAAATAGAGATTAAAAGGGAATATTGTGATGAGCAGAAAAAAAATACAAATTGCCATACTTATGCTGTTAGTTATGCTATTGGCATTCTCAAATCTATCCGCGCAATGGGAAATCGATCTCGAATTTGGACCGGTGTTTAACGGATACAATGATGTGCAGATTCCCAATGATGAAACGGGGACGCGATTTTCATTGACAGATGATCTCTCGGTCGATCCCGATTTCTTTTTCAGGACACGGGTGTCGTTTATAATTGAGGGAAGGCATGTGATATCGGGTTTTGCGGCGCCGTTACGGCTGGATGCCGAAGGAAGCGTGGATGAGGAGATATTGTTCGAGGGCACGACATTTCCCGCCAATACCGATCTGCGCGGATTTTATCGCTTCGATTCATATCGTCTGACATATCGATACAATTTCATCAGAGAGCCCGACCTGACAATCGGTTTGGGGTTCACTGCCAAGGTGCGTGATGCCGAGATCAGGATCGAATCGGAAGATCAGATTGCCTCCAAGACTAACACCGGATTTGTGCCGCTGATAAATTTCAAGATCGACTGGCTCTTAGCCGAAAGGTTCGGGCTTTTATTCGCCGGTGATGCGCTCGCGGCGCCTCAGGGACGTGCTGAAGATGTCATACTGGCGCTGAAGTATCATATCGATGAGAACCTTGCGCTCAAATCGGGTTACCGGATTCTGGAGGGCGGCGCGGATGTCGATGATGTCTACACTTTCGCGCTGCTGCACTATATTTCCTTCGGCCTGATTCTCAGCTTTTGAATTTATAGCTTATTCCACTTGAAATCTGGCGTGATAAATTTGTGCAGGCTGACTAAGAAACGCACTTTTGCCGCCTGAAAAATCATCGTCCTCATTACGAAAATTGTAACAAAACAAACATGTTTTCGTAATATTGCCTGTAAATCAAAAGACGGGGCATTGAAAAGGTAAGAATCAAAGTGTTAACAGACCGGAAGAAGAATCGAGGTGATGTGAAATGCGGATTTTGACATGGGTAATCCACAATCCGCTCAGGTTTGCAAGCCTGGCATTGATGTTCGGGGGCGCGGTTGCCGTGGTGGTGGGAGCGGTAACTCTGGCATCGAGCGCCTCGGTTGCAGTGGGATCGGCATGGCTGTTCGGGGGACTCCTGATCTACCTGAGCGGATCCACCGTCAACCGATATCTGCGAGGTGATTTCTATTATCAAAGATTGTAATGTTTGAAAAGATCAAAAATCCTCACTCAGGAAGGAGAGAGCTTTGATAGATGAACCACGTTGCAGCTATCATAAGCGATGAATCGGAAAAAACCAGAGATTCATCGCTTTTTTATTTGCCGTTAGTTCACCGCCTTCGGCTAAGGAACTGACGGAACGACTGGGTGGCACGTCCAAACTGGCTTTGGGCGTGTTTCTTGATGATCCAGGAGATCTCACAGCTTTGCCTTGGCGCTCACAAGTCAAATTTTCCTACCCAAATGAATTTGGGCAGGCCACCCATACGGCAAATCATTTTCAAATTTTGCAGAGAGCATAAGGACGTACGCCTGTCCGGCTGACTGAAGGCCCCGCACAATCTTTTAGACTTCTCATAAATCCATACCCCTCAAAAAAATAGTCCCCCTGTTCAAAAATTCACCTGCGGGGATTCAGATACTGGCGGGATAGTCCGATATGTTTAAAGAGGTCTTTAATTAATAAGAATAGGAAATATTATGGCTAAAATACTTCATACCGGCGATATTCATCTGGGCGCAAAAGTGACCGGCCTGGGAAAATCGGGCGATAAAGTCCGGGCCGCGCTTAAAGATTCATTCACAAAAATGATCGATATTTGTCTGGAATCCAGAGTCGATGCATTTGTTGTGGCAGGCGACCTGTTCGATTCAAACCGGATTTCCAAGCCGCTTTTGGATTTCGCCATGCGAGAGATAGGACGGCTGGGTGATATACCAGCAATTGTCATTCCCGGAACCCATGACTGCCTGGAAGACAACTGCCTCTACAGCACCCTGCACGCGAATGAATGCCCGGAAAACCTTTATCTTTTCAATGATCCCGAAAAGACTAAATTCACCTTTTCAGACAAAGGCCTGACTTTCTATGCCAGTCCAAACGAGGGCACCCGCTCAAAGCAGTCGCCGCTTAATGGATTGACCCGGGACTCCTCACCAGGATATCACATCGCTATTGCTCATGGTTCGCTGGCGATACCGGGCAAGTCGGCCCCGGATGATTTTCCCATGGAAATTGACGAGATCGAGGGCTCCGGTTTCGATTATGTCGCGCTGGGACACTGGCATTCTCACATGCGCGCTCCGACCCAAAGGGTCCCGGCCTCATATTGCGGTTCACCCGAGCCGTTGTCATTCAAACAGACTGATGCAGGCTTTGCCGCCATGGTTGAACTGGCTGAGGGGAAAGTTATTGTTGATAAGATTCAGGTGGGCAAGCTGGAATGGAGGACTATCGAACTGCCCTGTACAAGCTATAAATATACCCTGGAACTGGAGCGTGAGATTTCCAAATATGTGGGGGAAAATAAGCTTCTGAAGGTGATCCTGACAGGTCTATTTCCGGCCGATGGCTATATCGACTTCGACCGCCTGTATGAACACATGGCAGATTCCTTCCTGTACCTGGATTTGGATAACCGCTCCCAGTCCATCCCGGAGAACCTGGAGGAACAGAACCTGCCGGAGACTACAATTCTTGGCCAGTATATCAAGATGCTCTCGGCCGACATCAAACAAGAACAGGATCCCGAACAACAGGAGTTGCTCCGCAACGGCTTGAAGCTGGGCTATGCACTTCTATCCGGCAAAGACGCAATTTGAGGTATTCTATATGCAGATCACAAAGCTCGAAATAAGCAGGTACAAAAACCTGAGGTCATTCAGGGAGACATTCGGCAGAGGTATTAATTTAATCAAAGGCCCTAATGAGGCCGGTAAATCCTCAGTAGTCGAAGCAATAACCGATCTCTTTTTTAGCGATCCCGGCTCGACAAAAAAAGAACTAAAGGAAAGAATTGGATGGGATTCTGAGAGGTCATTCGAACTGGCAATGGAATTTTCGATCGATGGGGAGATGTATCGCCTCCGCAAGGATTTTGAGAGTGGAGAGACCTCGCTTTTGAAGCAGAGCAGCGGCGAGGAAATCATAGATAAGAAGAATATCCTGAATATTATCGAATCCGGACTGGGTATGGCCAACCGGGATATTTATCTGGCCACCACAACAATTCGGCAGGATGAGATCGGCAAGGTGTCCAAATCAGCAGATGCGATCAAAGACAAATTGGAGGGGATGATAACGGCCGGGCAGGAGGAGGTCCTTGCCTCGGAAGCTATCAATAAACTCGAGATAGAAATCCGTGATATAAATAAACAGGGAACCAAACATCTGGGTGTCATCCAGAAACTGGAAAAGAATAAGGATGAATTAATATACGAACTCGACAAGGCCAAGCGGGAAATAGACCAGATTGGAAAGAATCGGGCCAAGCTCAAAGAGACCCAGGGACTGCTGGAGGGCATCAGAACCGAATATGCCACCAAGAAATCGCACATGGAGAAAGCCGAAAAGGCTATTGAAAAAGTCGAGAAGTTGAAAGCCCTGGAGGAGCGTTTCCAGGACTTGAACAGCAGGGTGAATTCGGTCCAGGCTTCGGAAAATACTATAGATAAGCTCAAAATGGAACTGGCCAATCTGCCCAGGATAAACTA
>JAABVY010000340.1:8401-8912 GCA_011777135.1 Candidatus Zixiibacteriota bacterium
CAGTCTTTATGTTTCTGATTTCCGCCGCGGCATTGGCTTACTGGGGTGGCGTAATCAATATGAGTGACAACCGATTTTTGTTTGGTGCTTTTGGAGGAATTGCGCTGTTTGTGATATTCCTCGTATTCTGGATGAATAAGGCCAATCATGCCCGGGCAATTAAGCTGCAATGTGAACTCAAGAAATCCAGTCATGAAGAAATCGAATCGGATATGGAGGATTCCAGGGTCGCAATTGAGACGATTATGGAAAAATATAAGGTGCCCGATATCAGCACCTTGAAATCAAAGTTCGAGCAGTACCGTGACCTGGAAAAAGAACTCAATAGCGAATCCAGACGTCATGAAAGTTCGTTGGGTGGAAAAACACTGAAGGATTTGCAGACTGCGCTTGACAATGTGACCAGGGATCTGGCAGTTGAGAATGAAGCCGCCCGCGATCTGAAGCTGTATGTCATGAATGCCGAGGAGAAGGAAAAGCTTGTTGTGCTTGTGGATGCTCTGGAAAAGCA
>JAABVY010000175.1:0-10786 GCA_011777135.1 Candidatus Zixiibacteriota bacterium
ATCCTATCGTTCCCTCATAAACAGAAGTACCGTCCCGTACCACACGAATCATATCATTGCGGTTGATTTTGCCTTCCTGGACATAACATCCCGCTATCGTTCCAATTCGCGGAATGCGGAAAGTATCCCTGACTTCGGCGGTACCCTTGACCTCCTCTTTTATCTCGGGCGCCAAAAGCCCTTCAAGTGCGGCGCGAATATCTTTCTCGAGGTCGTATATGACCGTATACAGTCTGATATCCACTTTCTCACGATTGGCCAGTTCACGGGCACGCGCATCGGGTCTGACATGAAAACCAATCACTATCGCATTCGAGGCCGCCGCCAAGAGCACATCATTTTCATTGATAGCCCCCACACCGCGATGAATTATCTGTACCCGAACTTCACTGGTGCTCAGATTCTGCAATGTGTCCGCCAGTACTTCCACCGAACCGTCCACATCTCCCTTGATGACAATATTCAGGTCTACAACCTCGCCCTCCTTAATTCGTTCGAACACATCGGTCAGGGCAAACCGTTTCATCTGACGGAAATCCTGTTCCCTCTTAATGCGCTGTCGGCGGCTTGAAATTTCGCGAGCAACCGATTCATCCTGGGGCACGAAGAAGTTGTCGCCGGCCTGCGGTATACCATGTGATCCGGTAATCTGCGCAGGCCATCCGGGATAAACCGCCTCCAGGTTATTTCCGCGGTCATCCATAATTGCCCGAACACGGCCATGATAATTGCCCACCACAAATGGATCGCCAACTTCAAGGATACCACCCTGTACAATGATAGTCGTTACAGAGCCTTTGCCTTTCTCCAGCTTGGCTTCAACCACAACGCCCTTTGCACGGGTATTGTAATTCGCCTCGAGTTCCAGGACTTCTGCCTGAAGTAGAATATTTTCCAGCAACGAATCGATGCCCATACCCGTCTTAGCAGATATCTCTACCATAACAGTCTTGCCGCCCCATTCCTCGGGGGTGAGTCTATGCTGGGTCAATGCCTGCCGCACGACATCTGCGTTGGCATCAGGCATATCCATCTTGTTTATGGCAACAATAATCGGTACTCCAGCGGCGCGGGCATGGTTTATGGCCTCCACTGTCTGTTGTTGCACTGAATCATTGGCCGCCACAACCAGCACGACGATATCGGTAATCTGAGCGCCACGCGCCCGCATGGCGGTAAAAGCGGCATGACCGGGGGTATCGAGAAATGTTATATCACCCGAGGGCAGCTTTACCCGGTATGCACCGATATGCTGGGTAATTTTACCGGCCTCAGCCTCGACTACATGCGTTTCCCTGATATGGTCCAGAAGAGAAGTCTTGCCATGATCGACATGTCCCATTACAGTCACGACAGGGGGACGGCTTCTATACTCTGCCTCTTCTTCTTCCTCTTCAAAATCGGCCTTAATCAGGTCTTCCGCCCCGAGCTCCTCGGTCTCCTTTATCTTCTTGCCGTACTCCAGAGCCAGCATCTCGATCGTATCCATATCAAGGCGCTGATTGATGGAAACCATCATGCCAAGGGACATACACTTTGCGATCAGGTCGTTGGGTTTAATCCCCAGTTCATTGGCCAGCTCGGCCACAGACATATATTCGTTAACCTGGATGACATTCTCTTCGACTTCTGCGATCGCGGTTTCTTTCTGGGGCTTACGTTTGTATTTAGTTTTCCTTCCGCCCGTATCCAGACGGGCCAGGGTCTTTTTGACATTTTCAGCGACTTCTTTCTTGTCGACCACGCGCTGTTTTTTCTTCTTTTTTCTGTCTTTCCGGCGCTTTTTCTTTCTGTCCCGGTCCTCTTTGAATTTTCCTTCCAGTTGCTTCAAGCGGGCGGCAGTATCTTTGTCGGCAGGCGCCTCTTTTTTAAATTTGTCGTACTCTTTTCTCTCGCGCTCTTTGGTTTTCTTCTTCTTGGTAGCAATTTCCTGCTTAATCGATTCCTGTTCCTTCTTGAACTGCTTATCGATCGCCTCAAGAATTTCCGGGGTAGCTGAACTCATGTGGCTTTTCACCTCAAAACCAAGCCCCCTTAACATCTTTAGCAGGGCTTCCGAAGTGATTTTGTATTCCCTGGCTACCTGAAAAAGCCTTTTCTTAGCCACAACGCCTCCAGAACAATTAAATTATTGACTTTCCTTTTCGGACTCTTCTTCCCAATCGGGAGCATCCAGCTCTTCAGTGTCGGGAGCAACGCCTTCCTGCACAACATCATCCACAGCTTCCTCTGTTTGCTCTTCTTCCGGTTCCTCTTCCGCATGCTCCACAGGGCGCTCTTCTATATCCGAAGCTTCCGTTGTCTCCTGCTCAGATTCAGGTTCTCCGACAACTTCTTCTTCCTCATATTCCTCATCGGTCTCGCCCTCCGCCTGGGCAGCCTCGAGCTCCTGACGGCGCCTCTCCTCAAATTCGGCCACCTGTATTTTGGCGGTCTCGATCAGAGTAGTTGCTTTCTTTTCTCCAATTCCCTCAACTTCAGTCAGTTTCTCCATATCGGCATTTACAAGATCCTGCGCATACATAAAGCCGGCATCCATCAGACGATTTATCATAATATCTCCAAGACCCGGCAGATGAGAAATAGGCAGATAGTTCTCTGCCTCAAAACGCTTCATGGCCGAGAACTCGTTTTCCGACATGATATTTATTTTCCAGCCGGTGAGCTTTGNNTTATCTTCCAGCCGGTGAGCTTTGATGCCAGCCGGGCGTTTTGCCCCTGACGTCCGATTGCCAGAGAAAGTTTCTCGTCTTCCACTACAACTGTCATTTCTTCGTCTTCAGGATAAGTATCAATACGCACTACTTTTGCCGGTGAAAGAGCACGGGTCACGAATATTTCCGGGTCGGGATGATACTGAATAATATCTATCCTCTCATTATTCAATTCCCGCACGATGCTCTGCACACGGACGCCCTTAACGCCCACACATGCGCCGACTGGATCGATCCTGTCGTCTGCTGAACTGACCGCTATCTTGGAACGCTCTCCGGGCTCACGGGCGATCGCTTTTATTTCAATAATGCGTTCAAAAATCTCCGGTACCTCGAGCTCAAAGAGTCGCTGCAGGAATGATTCCTGGGTGCGGGAGAGGACTATTTGATGTCCCCGCTGGTTTCTCTGCACGTCATGAATGACCGCGCGAATCCTGTCGCCCTGGCGGTATTTCTCTCTTGAAATCTGCTGGGAGATAGGCATAATTCCTTCGGTGCGTCCGAGGTTTACAATAATATTGCCCTTGTCAACCTGCTGCACTGAACCGGAAATAAGTTCACCTATCTTCTGGCTGTATTCCTCGTATATGATTTCCCGCTCGGCCTCGCGTACTTTTTGAATCATGAGCTGCTTGGCCAGCGCGATCGCGTTTCTTCCGAACTCCTCGAAACCGATATAGACCTCGACTTCATCTCCCGGCTCGGCAGTCTCGTCGATCTCCTGCGCTTCCTTCAGCGAAACCTCGGTATTTTCATCCTTCACATTTTTTACCACAGTCTTTACAACGTGCACACTGATTTCACCCGATGCACGATCTACTTTGGCAACGATGTTTTGCTCCTCGCCAAATTTCTTCTTGGCCGCCTGCACCAGTGCACTTTCCAGGGTCTCAACCACATAATCCAGCTCTATATTCTTTTCCCTGGCAATCTGGGTTAATGTTTCTAAAATATCGTAATTCACGGCCTCTCCTTCAGAGAATAATTTGTCCCTTTGATACTTTCGCCAAATCTATTTCAAATTGTCCGTCGTCGGTATTAATGGTAACCATGTTATCTGCAGCACCGGCAATTTTTCCTTTGAGCTCAGCCGGATTGCCGGCCTCGTCGGAATAATAGAGTTTGATCGTCTCGCCGACTTTCAGGCCGAATTCTGTCTCGGTCTTCAGGGGACGATCCAGTCCCGGTGACGACACTTCCAGAATCCAGCGTCTTTCAAAAACACTCTCGTTCTCAATAACCATCTCCAGCTTGCGCGAGAGCCGGGCACATTCGCCAACCGTAATGCCGCCCAGTTTATCTGCATAGACACGCAGAATGGCTCCACTGCTCTGCTGAATCAGGGTCATATCCACGAGGGTCAGACCTTCTTCGGAAACAGATTCGGTAACCAGTTCCCTCAGTTTTTCCTCAATTAAATTCATAACCTATAACCAAAAAAGTGGGATTTTCCCACTTAAAACCTATAAAGCTAACACATTTTTTTGCCAAATGCAATAAAAATATTAGAGCTCGGCCAGCATCTCCTCGGCGGTCCATACCGCCTGTGTCTGATCTATCAGCCGCACCTCGGAGCCCTTACGGGCCTTAAACTCGATCTTTCCTTCCTTCAGCGATTTTGCGCCAATGGTCATTCTCAATGGCACGCCGATCAGGTCGGCGTCATTGAGCTTAACCCCGGCACGCTCGTTTCTATCATCCAGCAGCGCTTTGATATTCGTTTTCGCGCATTTGTCATAAAGTTCCAGCGCGGCTTCCTGCTGGGCTTTGTCCTCAAAATTCAAGGGCTCGATTATCACATCGAATGGCGCTATCGACCTGGGCCAGATAATGCCCTTGTCGTCGTTGAATTTCTCCACTGCCGCCTGAGCGGTACGTGTAATTCCAATGCCGTAAGAGCCCATAATAATAGTCTTCTCCTGGCCGTTCTCATCCAGGTACCTGGCATTCATCGAACCAGAGTACTTGGTACCCAGATTAAAAGTGTTTCCGACCTCAATTCCGCGCCGGGAATACATGCGGCCTTTGCTGCAAACAGGACAGATCTCGCCTTCCGCAGCGTTCCTGATATCGACTACAGCATCAACATGGAAATCCCGGTGCACATTAGCATTTACGATATGTTTATCGCGCTGGTTTGCACCAACCACGAAATTTTTCATCTTCATAACTTCAGTATCTGCCACTACCTTCACACCAGAAAGACCGATCGGCCCGGCGAATCCCACTGGAGCATTTGTCAATTGTGCAACAGTAGCGCTATCACATATCTCCAGAGTTATCGCCTGCAGATAATTCTTCAGCTTGGTTTCGTTTAATTCACGGTCGCCCCTGATAAGCGCGGCGATATAGTCGCTGTCAGCTTTATAAAGCAGGGTCTTGACAAGCTGGGTCGGCTTCACACCCAGATATGCCGTTACTTCTTCTACCGTGCCGGCATTGGGAGTATCCACTACCTCCATCGGTTTCTCATGAGAATCCTGCGGAATTTCCTCGGCGATCGACTTGGCCATCTCCAGATTGGTGGCATAATCGCAGTTATCGCACAAGAAGAGTACATCTTCACCGCCATCAGTATCGACTATCACCATGAATTCATGCGCCATGCGCCCCCCCATGGCGCCGGTATCGGATTCCACTTTGATCGAATCCAATCCGCAGCGCTTGAACACTTCGTAATAAGCGTCTACCATCTTCTGATAGCTAACCTTATGCCCATCTTCATCACGGTCGAATGAATAGGCGTCTTTCATGATGAATTCCCGCCCACGCATTAGCCCGAACCGGGGACGGATTTCGTCCCTGAATTTATTCTGAATCTGGTATAGGATCAGGGGCAGCTGCCGGTATGATTTCACTGTCTTGCGCACGATGTCGGTTACCACTTCTTCATGCGTCCCTCCCAGGATCAGGTCATGCTCATGACGGTCTTTCATCTTCATCAATTCTTTGCCAAATGACTGCCATCTTCCTGATTCCTGCCATAATTCCGCGGGAACCAGCACCGGCATAAGCATCTCGATCGCGCCCTGGCGATTCATCTCCTCGCGCACAATCTGGGAGATCTTATTCAATACCATCTGCATTAGGGGCAAGTAATTATAGACTCCGGCCGCAACCTTGCGAATATATCCGGCCCGCATCAGAAGCTTGTGAGAAATCAGTTCCGCCTCGGCGGGATCTTCTCTCAAAGTGGGTATAAACAGTTGACTCCATCTCATATTTCGTTTTATCCTGATTTAGTTTTAAATCTGCCTGAATTAAACAACAGATATTAACTATATTCCCCTCAAAGTCAAGTTTAAACTGTTACATATTAAATGGTTAAAAAAATATCGGTCGAAACTCGATTGAGGCAATCATTCTTAAACGTATTTGTATCTCATTTGCTCCAATTTTTTTCAAAATATTGGCGTAATATTATTCCGGAAACCTCTAGCTTTAAATAACCGTATAGACGGCATAAGATTATAAAAGTCGGTTTCAAAAATAAGTTGACAAGCGGAAATTCGCCGATATATTTAACAGGCAACATTTATTCGGGCGGGAATAGCTCAGTTGGTAGAGCCTCACGTTGCCAACGTGATTGTCGCCGGTTCGAGTCCGGTCTCCCGCTCCATTTTTTGGGCGGCTTAGCCAAGTGGTAAGGCGGAGGTCTGCAAAACCTCTATTCTCCGGTTCGAATCCGGAAGCCGCCTTTTTTAATATTCAAAGGACCATGAAATGAGTGATGACGGTAATGAACTTGTCTGTCTGCGCACCTTCAATGAGCGCACCCAGGCCGAATTAGTCAAAGCATATCTGCAAGCCCATGGGATCGAGGTGATAGTAAGGGCTGATGATGCCGGAGGCATGATTCCTTCCATTACGATGAGCGCCAGCCGACCCTGCATCCTGGTGCGTGTCAAGGACGCGGCCGAGGCCCAGCGCCTGCTTAAGGACGCCGAGGATAAGCTGGGAAAAGAAGAAGAGGAAGACCTTTAATCCGGCTGGTTCGACATTATATGCCGGTACAGGCCATCGCCTGAGGGAATCCTGAAAGCACCAAAATTTTTTTTATACTCCAAACATTTTTGTTTGCATTTTTTTAACCGATTATAAATTTAGCATAGCGCTGACCCAGAAATGCCGGGCTTGCTGCAGTCAGGCCGGAGGCCGCCTCTGCAGATAATGGGAAGCCCCGCCGGGTTTGGCAGAATTATGTCATTCCATCCTTAAAAGGAGAAACCGCTCATAGATACAATTTTATGTCACGTGATTAACTGACGTTTATTAAAATTAAACCTCATATTCAAGAAGGTCACTATGAGTAAAAAAAGCAAAAAGCTGGTAGTAATAAGTGAGTTTGATGACCGCACGGAAGCAGAGATGGCCAGGGAATATCTGGTTTCATGCGATATTCACGCAGAGCTTTGGGATGCTGAAACAGATGACGGAGAATCTTCTGAATGGATCGAATTGAGGGTTCATCCCGATGACTCAAGAGAGGCTGTCAAGCTTCTGGAGGAAGCCGATGACGAGAACTTTGAGGATGACGATGAGGATTATGAGGACGATGACGACTACGATCACGATGATGAAGACGAAGAAGAATACGATGATCGATATTAGCGCACGGCACTGAATAGGATGCGGCAGGTTTTATCGGCCTGCCGTTTTTTTTAATCAATCATCCTTTTACAGAGGATTTGGCCTTCTCTCTTTTTTCTACAATACCGGCAAGACGCTTGATGCCTTCTTTAATTTGCTCATGGGACGGATAGGAATAATTCAGTCTCATTGTGTTCTTTCCGGTGCCATCGGTATAGAAAGCTGAGCCGATAACATAGGCAACCTTAGCCTCAACTGCATCGGGGATCATCTCCAAAGTGTCCATATAACCGGGGAGGCTTACCCACAGAAACATTCCGCCCTCAGGCTTTGACCACGAAAGGCCTTCGAGTTTGGGCATATATTCTTCCAGAGCATCAAGCATTGTGCGGCATTTCTTGACGTAGACCTCTTTGCTGATTTTAATCTGCTTCTCGATATGGCCATCTTTAAGAAGGTAGCCGCTCATCATGGAAACAAAAGCAGAGGTGCAGAGGTCGGTGCTTTGTTTGGACATCACCAGCTTATCCAGGACTTCAGGCGGCGCGGAAAGCCATCCGATGCGGAAGCCGGGAACGAATATCTTGGAGAAAGTCTTCATCTGGATAACCCGGGCTTCCTTATCAAGCGATCTTACCGATGGAAGAAGCTTTCCTTCAAAACGAAGCTCTCTATAGGGGCTATCCTCGATAATCAAAATATTGTGTTTTGAGGCGATTTCGATTACTTCCTTACGCCGTTCCAGCGAGAGATTTATTCCCGAAGGATTTTGGAAATCGGGTATGAGATAGATGAACCTGGCTTTCTTATCGGCCTTCTTTAATTCCAGGATTTTTTCCTCCAGTGCGGATGGGATTATACCGTCGGAATCCATTTTGACACCATGAAATTCCGCTCCAAAAGCTCGGAATGACTGCAGGGCACCCACATAGCTGGGACGTTCAATTATGACAGCGTCGCCCGGATCTATAAATACCTTCGACAACAGGTCAAGCGCCTGCTGGGAGGAGGATACTATAATCATTTCGTCGGCGGATATTTCATCCCCGAGACGAGTCATGAAGGCTGCCGCCTCATCTTTCATGAACGGCTCTCCCTCGGTGGGGCTGTACTGCAGCGCCAGATTGCCCTGTTCTCGAATCGCTCTTACGGCTGCTTCCTCCACCGCTTTGCGAGGAAAGATATTGGGATCGGGAAGCCCACCGCCGAAGGATATGGTGCCCGGTTGTCGCGTCAGCTTCAGGAGTTCACGAATTTCCGATCTGCGCATACGCGAAGCCATCGCTGAAAAATAGTATTTATCCATAGCCATCCTCCTTCAGCTGGTAAGATCCCGGACAACAATATCTCAATATTTTACTAACAAATCAGTGGACAAGTTACAATAATATTAAAATAAATGACAGGAAAAATTGCAACGATATTCGGGGTATAGGAACGATCCGGTAAAAGTCCTTTATAACGTAACTTTCTCTTTCTCCAGCGCCTTTTCATAGATGCGGATATATTTCTTGGCCGAAGAATCCCAGGATAAATCAGCGGTCATGCCGCGCTTCATGATCTTTTCCCATGTCGCCCGGTCCTTGTAGATCAGGATCGCCCGCTGGATAGCATCAAGCAGCCTCTCGGCCTCATACTCCTCGAAGACGAAGCCATTCCCCTCCAGCGGATACATGCTGAAATCCTTTATCGTATCCGCCAGACCTCCTGTTTTCCTGACAATTGGAACAGTCCCGTACTTCAGGCTGTACATCTGGTTCAGTCCGCAGGGCTCATAACGTGACGGCATCAGGAACATATCTGCGCCTGCTTCGATCAGATGCGCCAGGCGATTGTCGAATTTCAAAAACGCCCGCACACGTTCCGGATAAATCTTTTCCATCTCCTTGAACAGGATATGGTAGTTATCATTGCCGGTTCCCAGGAGAACAAAGGCGATATCGAGTGAGAACAACCGGTTGGCGATTTTCTCTATCAGGTCAAATCCCTTTTGATCCGCCAAACGAGAAATCGCGCCGATGAGCGGTATTCGCTTACCGTTGCTTCGCAATCCAGCCTCATCCAGAAGGGCTTTCTTATTGAGCTCTTTTCCTGACGTATCTTTAACCGAGTAATTAAATGGAATCAACTCATCATTCTGCGGCGACCAGACATCATAATCCACTCCATTTAAAACACCGAAAAGATCATTGCGGCGGTAAAAGAGGATTCCTTCCATTCCGAAGCCCATCTCATTGCCGGATTGTATTTCGCGCGCATATGTTTCAGACACGGTGGTTGTGAGATCGCTGGTGGTGATACCGATCTTAAGGAAGTTTACATGATCCCAGTATTCGAATGGTGACCCCGGGGAATAATAGGTTCCGGCCAAACCAAGTTTGTCGAATGTTTTTTTACTGAAATGTCCCTGGTAACCGATATTGTGAATTGTGAAAACCGTGCGGCTATTCTTGAAATAAGGATCATCGCTATATATTGTGGCAATATATCCGGGAATCATTCCAGACTGCCAGTCATTGGCATGAATAATATCCGGCCGGAAATCAATTCCGCGAGCCGCGTCAAGAGCGGCTGCTGCGAAAAAGATGAAACGCTCATCGTTATCGGGATAATCCTCTCCTGTAACAGGATCGAGATAGACGCCATCACGACCAAACAGCTTATCATTGGCCACAAATACGAACTCGACATCGCTGTTCTTGTCCGATGCAGTGAATACATCAAAATCATACTTTTTATCACCAATCGTTATCGATTGATTGCCGGCAAATACTGAGATCCGTTTGATTCTAAATTTCTTATGATCAATGCACTTGTACAATGGAAGAATGACCTTGACCCTGTGTCCCAGGGCAGTGAGAGCCTGCGGCAGCGCCCCGGCAACATCGGCCAGACCTCCGGTTTTCACAAATGGTACAACTTCAGGAGATGCAAAAAGTATGTTCATGTCACGACACCCTGGCCTTTTCAAATATTAATTTCATTGAGGTATCTGGCAGCCTCCTCCGGCGGGGTGGGATTGATATAGAAGCCGGTGCCCCATTCAAATCCGGCCACACGCGTAAGTTTGGGAAATATTTCCATATGCCAGTGATAATGGCTCTTGCGTCCATCAGTCCACGGCCCGGTATGAATAATGAAATTGAAGGGCGGATCGTTGAGAGCCGCTCTAAGTCTTGCCAGGCTGCTTTTCAACATGGCCGCGAAGGATATTAGCGTATCGTCGTCGGTCTCCTCAAAACGATGGATATGGTCTCGCGGAAGAATCCATGTCTCAAACGGAAATCTGGGGGCAAAAGGCTCGATTGCCACCACATGTTCATTCTGGCCGATCAGCCTTATATTCTGTGAAATCTCCTGTTTGATTATGTCGCAGAAAATGCACCGCTCTTTGAATTCATAGTATGCGCCCGCCCCATCCATCTCCTCCATGACCGATTTGGGGACGATTGGGGTGGCGATCAGCTGACTGTGTGTATGTT
>JAABVY010000175.1:10827-14633 GCA_011777135.1 Candidatus Zixiibacteriota bacterium
TGACAATAAAGGCCTTCAGAACACTCTCTATATCCTTGGCTTCCAGATCAGCCAGGTCTTTGAGATGATTGGGCGATTCGATGATGACCTCATGTGCCCCTACTCCGTTCATGCGATCGAATATACCCTCACCCTCCCGGTTCAGGTCACCCTCGATTTTCAGCGCAGGGTACTTATTTGGAATTACCCGCAATTTCCATCCCGGGGAATTCGGCTTGGATCCGTCCGGACGAACCGCATATACCTCGGGCGGTGTAAGATGTTCGTTACCGTAACAAAATGGACACAATCTATTATCTCTGCTCTTTGGTTCTGAGGTGAAATCAGATGGACGCTTGCCGCGTTCAGTAGAAATTATAACCCATCTTCCAATGATCGGGTCTTTACGTAATTCAGGCATCCATGTCTCCTGTTATTTTGATAGAAAAAACTCCCTGATCAAAGCTCAACATTGCTGCTTATCTAAAATATATCGTCAAATTGACAGTTTTCATTATTCATCCAGATTACAAGTACTTCAGATTCAACCTTCGATAAACTTCTTCCGCTTCTCATTGGTGGATTCAAATATGGATTTAAATACCGTCGCACAAGCTGTCGTCAATTCCTCTCCCCTCCTGGACATGGCTGTTCCGGCTGTCTCCAGAGCCTTATCGAGCCTGTACTCAAAGTAGCCCTGATTTCCTCCCCAGATAAAAGGCGGGATGTACTTCTCAGAGATCAGGCCGCCACCAAAGATATTGGAACCGAATCCGATTGAAATCCCTGTATTCAAAAGAGTGCCGATACCTGTCTTGACATGATCCCCGATAAACGATCCGACTTTCATTTCACCTGTTTCCATAATTCCGATTCCAATATCAACCTTGATACTGCCGTAATTGTTCTTCAAATCTGAATTTGTCGTCAGGGCTCCCAGGTTCACCCATTCACCAAGAAATGCATGACCCAAAAAACCCTCATGATATTTATTTGAATAACCCTGAAAGATCGATTCCTCTACCTCTCCCCCGATTCGGCAGTTGGGACCGAAGGAACAGCCCTCGCGCACCTTCGCTCCGACAATCTGCGTGTCCACCCCTATAAAACAGGGACCTTCAATCCGGCTATGCGAATAAATTTTCACGTTATCGGAAATTATGATCGGTCCATTGCGCGCATCCAGAACAGTCTGACCGTCAATCCGGGCGCTGGGAGCCACCCGGACGTGCCCGGGAGAATATATCAGGCAGCCGACATTGGTAAGATCTTCTATGGCCTTATCATAGCCGTCAAAGTCGGAACTAAAATTCAAGAAATCCGTTTCTATCTGCCCTCCATTCAGTTTCACAAAATCCCAGATATAGTTGACCCACTCACACTGGAGTTCAGATTTTGTAAGGCCGTTAATTATGGATTTGAAATGGCCGTAGCCCCAGAAATTCATCTGCCTGAGATTTTCCGCTATGGGTGAGATTGGATCAAGTACGGCTGCCGAAAGATTCCCATCAGTCAGGTACATGGAATTGAGAGGGGAGGTAAGGAGTGTATCGGCCGTCTTCTTATCGGGTAAAACCCGGCCGTTTATAAATATTACCTTGTCACAATTTTCGAAGTCAAAGCGGTTGCATTTTACTCCGGTTTGCTCGCGCACATAATTGGATATCTCACCCCTGCACAGAAAGCCGATTCCGGAATTATTGAACAACTTCTGCCATTTTTCATAGAGCCTGAGGGTTCCACCAAGAAGCGTATAGACCGGACGATTGTAGGTGAGAGGATAGAAATGCTCGAAATCATCATCCTCGAAAATGTAAATTTTTACATCCATAAATCGGTTTTATCCCCAAATTGAATATGATTATATAAGCGGGCAGAGAATAAGGCAAGTTTAAAAATATTAATAAATTGCCCCAGATTTGGAGATATGCGCAAAAATATTGATTCCGGGATTATTAGTCCTCAAAGAGGGAATCCCAAGCGTTCTTGCGGGCTTCGGGAGTATCGAGAGGCATTTCTTCTTGCTTTTCCATGTAGGCGAATCGGTACTTGAAATACTCGCAGAAATTGGCCTTTTCTTTGTAGCGCACCCATTCTGCCTGAGGCTCAAGGCATTGATGATACGCTTCTTTGTCATAAAAACGGCAGTGAAAACAGCACTTGAGAGGAGTGCCGCACTTGGGGCACTCATCCTGACGAGTAACCTTTTCCGGTACCTCTACTTCTTCTTTACAGCTCCAGCAATTGATAGTATTTAACATGGGTAATAAAACCTGAATAAATTGAAAGTTACGCAGCCAGATAAAGCCAGCAACTATATTGTAATCAAAAAGACATAAATGTCAAACCAATTTTTATACTATCGGGACGATTTAAGTTTCCTGGCAAGATAGATGAATGGGGTATCCAAAGCGGCAACTACTATCTTGAATAGATACGTCGTTACAATTATCTGGATCAGCACGGTATATTCATATACACCCCAAAACGCTCCCAGTGTAAAGACAAGTGAATCAATAAGCTGGCTGACAGCTGTGGACAGATTGTTGCGCAGCCACAGGTATTTACCCTCTGTCCGAGTCTTCAGAAAGTGAAATGCCCAGATATCATGATGCTGGGAAATCAGATATGCCCCCAGGGATGCGGCCGAAACACGCGGGAGCAGTGAAAAGACCTGCTTCAAATGCGGCATCACAAAATCTGACACGTCAGGTACAAACCTGATTGCGAACTGCATTGCAATCATCGCCCAGAAAAGGCAGAAAAAGCCGATCCATACTCCTTTGCGGGCCTCCTTTTTACCATAGACTTCGCTCAATATATCGGTGGAAAGAAAAATTGAGGCATAAACGATATTGCCCAGCGTAGCCACCATACCGAACATTTTTACTATTGCAATTACCTGAATATTGCAGATTATGACCGAGGAGGCGATCATGGCGTAAAGACCATGTTTTCCCCAGAGCCTGAACATCAAAATGACTGCGGAAAGGTCGAAGATCAGGAAGATGAACCAGAGGACTTCATTGGGCATAATTCGTTCATTCCTTCTGGAATATAAAAAAAGCTTTTTTGTATAGTTTATGGATGTTATAATAATAGTTTAATANNAACATGTGCTCACATGGAAACTGGCTCAATCCGAGCGGGTGGAAAAGATTTATGCCGCCCCCGGTAATGGCGGCATTTCCAATAAGGCGGAACGGGTTCCGATTAAGGACAGTGATATGGAGGAGCTGGCCCGGTTTGCCGAGGAGAAGTCGATTGATCTCACGGTAGTGGGCCCGGAAAAGCCCCTGTCGGAGGGGATTGTCGATCTCTTTCAATCGAAAGGCTTGAAAATCTTTGGCCCGACAAAAAAAGCGGCAATCATTGAGAGCAGCAAGGCCTGGGCCAAGGAGTTTATGTCGAAGTATCACATTCCCACCGCTCCGTATAGAATTTTCGATAATAAAGATGATGCTTCGGATTTCATGGCGGAACTGCAGCTTCCATTTGTGATAAAGGCTGATGGTCTCGCTGCAGGCAAGGGCGCTGTAATCGTGCACTCTCAGGAGGAAGCCGAGGAAACCCTGAAGGATATCATGGTGGAGAGGAAATTCGGGGAAGCAGGAAATCGAGTTATCATTGAGGAGAAACTGGAAGGCGAGGAGCTTTCACTTCTGGCAATCACTGATGGAAAATCAGTACTGCCTCTAATTCCCTCCCAGGATCATAAGGCAATATATGATGAGGACGAGGGACCCAATACTGGCGGAATGGGAGCCTATGCACCCGTTCCGTTTGTAACCGGCCGCCTGCAGGAATCGATTCTCGATCTGGTATTT
>JAABVY010000174.1 GCA_011777135.1 Candidatus Zixiibacteriota bacterium
ATAACGGTTACCCGTTTGCGCAGTCAAGGATCAATTCCATGCAGAGGTCTGATGCGAGTGTAAAAATAGAACTGCAGATAACTTCCGGACCTTATGTGCAGATAGATTCACTGCTCTTCACCTCGGAAAAAGATCTCTCCGCACAGTTTATGCTGCGAAGGTCCGGGCTGCAGGGGGGAATGGCATTCAGCCAGCAGAAGATCGAGAATTCAGTTGCAAGGCTTAATTCTCTTGACTATATGCATATCGAACAGCAGCCGCAGGAGGAATTTTATAATAACTATAACAGCTGTCTGCTTGTTTATGATGTCGAACAGGGAGGATTGAACCGGCTCGAGGGCGCGCTGGGCTATAATCCCGGCACTGAGCAGATTGATGGCTTCGTATTCGGATTCCTGGATCTGAGTTTTTATAATCCATTCGGGGACGGCAAGAATTTTTTCCTGATGTGGAACAAGCCCTCACAGATCTCAAGCAGGGTGAAAGTCAACTTTGAGTATCCATATCCAGCCGGTATACCCTTTGAGACCTCGCTCGGAATCGAACAGGAGAAATTCAGGGATATCTACCTGTCATTGAATGCCGAATTGAATGTATCGCAGACTTTCTCATTAAACGACAAACTTCAGGCCGGATTCAGGTGGAGCAAGATTACTGCCCAGGGTGAAAGTTTCAGGTCGATTTTTGACAGCAGAGTTTACCAGGCCTCGCTTGGATTGGCACTGTCTTCCTTCGAAGATCAAATAATGGATTTGTCGGGAAGAAGCCTGGAGGTAAGACTGTCCTATATTCATAAGAGGCTCTATCGTACGCTGGGGATTACACCGGGTGAAAACAGCTTCAACCCATTTAAAGCCGAGCTGGTTTTACGAGGTGGTCTTGAGCTTTCGAGTTTATTCTTTGCAGATGTGAAAGGGAATTTCGCGGGTTTCTCCGAAGATGAGAGCCTCATCTCAGCTGCGGAGATGATAAAACTGGGCGGAAGGGAAACGTTACGCGGGTATTCAGAGGAGCAATTCATAACTCCACGGGCGGGATGGACCAATCTTGAATTTGGAGTGTATCAGCCGGGTCAACTAAAAGCATATGTATTTGCAGATATGGGTTATGCCCGTCTTACGGATATATATTCTGACCGGGAGGCTCAGGCATTCCAGGATGAATTTTTATTTGGCGCAGGCTTCGGATTTCATCTATTTTCCGGGCAGACCGGATTGGATTTAAATATCGGCTGGAGCAAAGATGACAGCTTCGGTGAGGGAAAACTTTATTTAATAGTGGATAACAGGTTTTGATTGCATATATAGTCAATGTATTAAAACTGATGAGGTGGCAGAACTGCCTGATAACCATGTTCGTGGTTGTGATAGCGGTTTTTCTGCTGCCTTTTATACCGGAGATTCACAAGATAATTATCGCCGCTATTGCCTTCGGCTTGATTTGCGCTTACGGCAACATTCATAACGATATCGCGGATTACAAGGCCGACATAATTAATCATCCCGAACGGCCGCTGGTAACCGAAAGAATAAGCATGAGGTCGGCGATATTATGGCTGCAATTATGTCTGGCGGCAGGGCTGATTTTGTCTCTGCTGGTTAATTCGCAGTGCTTCATCATCGCGGCGATTGCCTCTTTCGCACTCTTTCTTTACAGCTTATTTATCAAGAGAATTCCGCTGCTGGCAAATGTGTGGGTGGCGCTGATTGCAGCATCAACTTTTATTTATGCGGGTTACATTAGCCCATTATATAAACTGTGGGATTTCAGCTTGATTAATGCCGGAGCGCTGATATCTTTCTTCTTTCATCTGGGACGCGAATTGATCAAGGACCTTCAGGACATGGAAGGCGACCTGGAGGTCGGAGTATCTACAGTTGCATTGAGCTGGTCTCCTGTTATTTCCAAACTGCTTGCGACACTTTCATTTATTATGGTTGGAATCCTGGCTGTGATGCTCTACCTTTTTTTGAAACCCGGCCTGGAATTCGTGGTAATATTCATAATCGGCGTCTTTTTGCCGCTGGTAATTCTGACGGTTATGATGTGGAGAAGTTCAGCTCAAATTGCATATAGAACTGTTTCTGCCTGGCTAAAGGTCTTAATGCCTGTGGGTATGCTGACTCTGCTCCTGGCCAGAGAGAAATTACCGCTTGACAGCTTTTAAGGGTCGGCTTTATTGGAACGCATATGAGAATTGGCAAACTAATTATAATATTTATACTTACGCTGGCAGCTCTGCCCGCCTCCCTGATTGCGGGTGAGCTGTCATTTGAGGTTATTCCCTCCAGTCAGCATCTGTCGGTGGGCGACACTCTCACGCTTACAATGAAAGTGATTGTCTACGGTATGCCCGAGCGTTATGAGGTGGAGCCGATGTCAAAGCTGGAGCTTCCCGGGTTCACCACGGTTTCGACTTCACCGCGGCATCGGCGGGGAATAGAAAACGGGGAGACCTTCGAGGAGAGAATAACCACATTCAAGATGATTGCCGAGGAGCCGGGGGAACATACCATACCATCATTTGAAATTCCATATCATGCCGACAGCCAGAGCGAAAACCAATATCTCACCTCACAGGAACTGCAGATAGTTGTAAAGCCGGCACCTGCGGGGCTGGCCCGATCGAATGCTCCATATATTGTCGGAATATTTATTCTGGTAATCCTGATTTCGGTCGGCGGGTTCTATCTCTGGCTGCGAAGAACGAAATCAAAACAATTTGCAGAAGAAGAGGATCGCAATATCGAGATGAAATTCAAAAACTGGGCGGATGAATTAAGCAAATTGCTGGCATCCGGCAAAACGGACACATTTACCCAGCAAGCATTCAATTACGTGAATGAATTTATTGAGGATAATTATCATCTTGGCCTGAAAGGCAAGAGGTTTGAGAAACGCATGATGATAATTCAAGACAAGGGTGTGAATTTGAGGCTGATCGAGCTTCTAAAAATAACTCATGATCATCTGGAGGAATATAAATTCGGCGGGATTACTCATAATACCAATGAATTGAGCGAATTAATGGATGAACTCAAGAACATTGATCAATATATAGATAAGCCGAAAACGAAAAGCGAATCGGGAGATAGAGTATGAATCAGGATATTAAAGAGATTCAGGCAGAAGTTGAAGAGAAATCGAAGTTTTTGCAGAATTTAACGGGTGAAATCAGGAAGATAATAGTCGGGCAGAATTACCTGATCGACCGTCTCCTGGTGGGACTCCTGGCGGATGGTCATATTCTGATCGAGGGCGTGCCCGGATTGGCCAAGACCCTTTCGATCAAGACCTTATCCGACTGTATCCAGAGCCGTTTTCAGAGGCTGCAGTTCACGCCGGATCTTCTGCCGGCGGATTTGATCGGGACTATGGTGTTCTCACCGCAGGAAGGCAAGTTCTTCCCCAAGAAAGGACCGATTTTCGCCAACCTGATTCTGGCCGACGAGATCAACCGCGCTCCGGCCAAGGTGCAGTCGGCGCTCCTGGAGGCGATGCAGGAACGCCAGGTGACTATTGGAGATACGACCTATCCATTGGATGAGCCGTTTATGGTCCTGGCCACCCAGAATCCCATCGAACAGGAGGGGACATATCCATTGCCTGAGGCCCAGGTGGACAGGTTCATGCTCAAGATCAAGATCACCTATCCCAGGCGTGAGGAAGAACTGCAGATTATGGAACGGATGACTGTCGGGCAGGTTTTTGAACTGGCTAAGGTGACCTCGCCGGAGGAGATTCTGAACGCCCGCAAAGTGGTTAATGGCATTTATGTCGACGACAAGGTTAAGGAATATATTGTCAGCATCGTAATGGCTACCCGTGATCCGGAATCATTCGGTCTCGATCTCTCCCAATATATAGCCTATGGCGCCTCGCCGCGTGCCAGTATCTATCTCAATCTGGCGTCGAAGGCGCATGCATTTCTGCGAGGGCGGGGATATATCACTCCCGAGGATGTCAAGCAGATTGGTATGGATGTACTGCGGCACCGGGTGATCCTGACTTATGAGGCCGAAGCTGAGGAACTTACCTCGGAAGATATTATCCAGAAAATATTTGATGAAGTCGAGGTGCCATAGAGTGGCGGTCGTACCATCCGAAATAATCAAGAAAGTCCGCATGATCGAGATCCGGACCCGGCGCCTGGTAAACGATCTCTTTTCGGGTGAATATCACTCGATATTCAAGGGACGCGGGATGGAATTCGATGAGGTACGTGAGTACCAGATCGGGGATGATGTCCGTCAGATAGACTGGAATGTGACCGCGCGTACCGGCACGCCATTCATCAAGAAATTCACCGAGGAACGTGAACTGTCTGTAGTATTCCTGATCGATGCTTCCGGGTCTCAGCATTTCGGGAGCGGGCGACGTTTAAAAAGCGAACTGGCGGCTGAATTGACCGCCCTGCTTTCATTGGCGGCTATCAAGAATAATGACAAGGTAGGGATGATCATATTCACCGACAAAATCGAAAAATTCGTTCCGCCCAACAAAGGCCGCAAGCATGTCTTAAGGTTGATCCGTGAGGTGCTGTATTTTGAACCGGAGGAGAAGCAGACCAACATTTCCAATGCGCTGGAATACTTTTTGAATGTTATCAAGCGGCGTTCGGTGGTATTCCTGATTTCTGATTTCTATGCCTCCGATTTTGAACGTGAGCTGCTCCTGGCCGGCAGAAAGCATGACCTCGTGGCAATCCGGCTGACCGATCCGCGCGAGATGGAGATTCCGCCTTGCGGATTAGTATATATGGAGGATGCCGAGACCGGTAAACCCCTCTGGCTGGATACGCACGATACCGATTTCAGGCGGCAGTTTACCGAGAATCGCCGGGAAGAACTGAGGCAGATCGAACGCATGTTCAAGCAGAACAATGTCGATTTTATCGATCTGGACACATCCGGATCATACATAGAACCATTGATAAAATTCTTTAAGATGCGGGAAAAGAGGATTCATTAAAGCATGACCGAAACGGTTGCAGATATCAGGCAGTCCATAAATCGTTATTTCTTCTGGGGAATTATTGTGCTGGCTCTGATTATGGGGCTGGCCATGATATTCCTCAGGATTGTGGATGGCGACGAGGGTTTTTATCTGTCTGCCGCCACTATGCTCTCGAATGGCGCCGAGCCCTACCTTGACTTCTTTTTTCCGCAAATGCCCGGCTTGCCTGTTTTTCTGTCTCCCTTCAGCGGACATGGCTGGACCACACTATTCTTGGCACGGGCTTTTGGATTTATCTGCCATCTGGTCCTGGCGCTGTTGATATATAACTACTCTAAGAGTATTCTGGATAACCGCGCTCTCAATCTCAGCCTGTTTTTTCTCGCCGCTCTCTCCGGCCCGCTTCTGACATGGAACAGCCTGGCCAAGCCGTATCCATTGAGCAATCTGTTCTTCTTTTCGTCATTTGCAATTTTGACGCTGACAATTAAGCAGCGCAAGATGAATTATCTGATGATATTTTTGACTTTTGCATTTTTAGCTCTGGCNNTTCCGCAGCATCCGGCTAATACGCCTGCCTTATTATCTTTTGACCGTTTTTCTGGGACTGGTGCTTCCATCTCTGTATGCCATCCGGCTTCTATTTATCGATCCGGGGAATTTTCTTTTCAATAATCTCGGGTTTCACCTGCTGAGAGCGGAGGACCCGGGATTTGCGAGTATGCTGTCAATGAAGCTCTTTGTGCTGGCCAAGGTGCTGATACAGCCGCATTATTTTATTCCGTTGGGATTGGCATTCTGGTCACTGGTAATCATTAATTCGAAAAAACACAAATATGATTATGATCCCTGGCACAGGATGGTTTTTCAACTGTCCA
>JAABVY010000113.1:0-442 GCA_011777135.1 Candidatus Zixiibacteriota bacterium
TACGTGAAAAGTATTTTCCGCGTACAAGTGGGGAATTATTAACCCATTCGTATTCGGGAGTGGTGCCCAGAATGCGGGCGTACATGACCTCATTTCCGAATTTCACCTGGGTGAAGTTGTACATCTGTGGAACTGCAGCTACAATCCCCGGAATTTCAGCCAGGGGCTCTACATCTTCATTGTACAGCCGGACCCTCTGGCCGGAGGCTCTGGCAGAATGAGAGCGGCCGTAATTGGGATATAGTGTCAAAACATTTGTGCCGTATTTCTGAATCTGTTCCTTGGTGGCCTTTTCCGCGCCGCGTCCCATGGCAAATACGGTAATGACCGAGGCCACACCTATAATAATTCCCAGCATTGTGAGAAATGACCTGACTTTATGAGTGCGCAGCGAACTGCCCGCTACCCTGAAAGATTCGAAGAACTGCATAGTCTGAAAATA
>JAABVY010000113.1:523-1720 GCA_011777135.1 Candidatus Zixiibacteriota bacterium
CTTTTAATGGAAGAATGTCCAGCCTGCCGTGATTTTAATATCCGGTGAATCGGCAAAGCCGAGTTTCAGCTCGAGAAAGAACCTGTCACCGTTTGAGAGCCCCTTTTCGACACCTCCCAAAATATTGAATCCGAATTCCGTATCGTCATCTCTGCCATTGGGTTCATCGTCCCAATTATAGAAATTAATCCCCGGTCCAGCGCCGATATAGGGCGTCCAGACATCCCAGTTGGTGGCAAATCGATATGAACCTTCCAGATTGACCGCAACCAGCATTAGATTATCGCCGAAACCGATTTCCAGATTAGGCTGCAAACGAATATGCCTGGCGAAATGCCCGAAATCGATATGGCCTCCAAAGTGGATTTGATTAGGGTCAATTGTACCGCCAATCCTTGGACCCCATCCGCGAAATCCCACGCGCTCGGCAGGATCATCTTGAGCGATTGACATTGAATACATTAAAAGAACTGCCATTATGGCTATTATGATCTTCTTAAACATTGTATCTCCTCTTTTGTATTTGACTTAGTCAGGTTATGGCGCCGGAACCTCTACAGGTTCGATCGTCTGAATCAGAAATTTCTGCCCCGGCTCCAGCGTTATCCGGTTTTCCTGCGTGGCAATTACAACAGCGCCGCCAGCAGTCGCGCCTACAACGGCACCGACCGCAGCGCCCTCATCACCCTCGGCAATCGCACCGATAACTGCGCCGGCAAGTGCGCCGGCCGCTATCTTTTCGATATCGCCACGGGTATCTGATTCAGTTCTGAGGGTGACATCATGAGTTTCAATTGAGCACTCCTCGCCGTCCGGCATCACGATTGTGTTGAAAGCCAGAGTCATTACGGCATCCTCACTTTCGCTTTCCGGTTCATCGACCTCTGTAAGCGTGCCCCTCACAGTTGTACCGGCGGGTACGACGACACTCCCCTCGGCCATTATGGGCTCGATGGTTTCGGTTTGAAAGGTGTCACCTGAGCTATTTGCCTCTGTGTCAATAGATTCCTGAAGGGATACTGTGACTGATGTGCCTTCAGGAATAGTCACCATCCGCTGTTCCTGAGCTTCTTGCTGACAAGAGAGAATCAGAAGAAATGCAAAAATGGAGATTATTGCCCCCACCTTTGCGAGAATTGATTTGTTTAACACTTCCGTCCTCCTTTTGTTTTGTATCTTGTATAAAGGTAATTAAGA
>JAABVY010000113.1:1803-2013 GCA_011777135.1 Candidatus Zixiibacteriota bacterium
GATTCACCTGCAAATCATGTGGCAATGTTTTAATTTTTAGGTGGTTGGCTTCACATTACTCTAATTTTGTTGCTTTGCGGAGAATTGAGTTTATCTTAAAATTCACGTAATATGAACGTATAATTAAAGATGGCAGAGAAGAAGTTAAAAGATCTGAAATTTTTCAAGGTGATCCTGGAGTCGATTGCTGATGGAGTCTTCACAGTCGAT
>JAABVY010000100.1:0-9997 GCA_011777135.1 Candidatus Zixiibacteriota bacterium
AGAGGTTCTGGAAGACCGCGGTCTTGATTTTGAATTACTGGCAGAGGATATTGAGATTGACAACCTGGCAATGGACCGCCGCAGGGATAATCAGAATGTCGAGAAGTATGAATTTCTGTATGAAAAGGATGCTGTGAGGCTTTTGAAAGTTGAACCGCAAGATCTCGAATACCATACAGAGGTTCCGGACCTGTTACCACTCAAAGAGGATTTAGCGGTAGCCAAATATGTTGAACCACGTGTCCAGAAAGAAGCTCTGGATGTTCTCGACATAGGTCTCGATTCATTGATAAATCTTGTCGAGCCGGATTCGGTAACGTCGTATCTCTATCGGCTCCAGGCATTCTATCGAAGGGTGGCGGGGACAGACTCGGTTTATGCCGCGCGTAACTGGCTGGTATCCAGATTTGAGCAGTATGGTTATGATTCAGTTTATACCGATTATTTTCTGGCGGATGTCTATGCCGGAGAAGCCCCCTGTTACAATGTGGTTGCGGTCAAGGAGGGGACGGTTTATCCAGATCTGCAAATCGTGATCGGAGGCCATTATGACGGTGTTCCCGGCTCTCCTGCTGTGGACGACAACGGGACCGGTACTGCCGGAGTGCTTGAGATGGCCAGAGTGCTCCAGGACATAGAGACGAACCTGACCCTTGTTTTTATAGCGTTCGATGCCGAGGAATGGGGGCTGCATGGCTCGGAGCATTATGCTATTACTGCCAAAAACAGAGGAGACCAGATACTATTCATGTTTAACATGGATATGATCGGTCACATCGAAAACAGCAACCGGGCTCTCCTTTATCATGGTGATGATAACATATATGCTCAAAGCTGGATCGATATTGCAACTCCACTTGTCGGAATCCAGGGATATCTGGCCGGATCATCGGTAAGCTCCGATCATTATCCATTTACGGAAGTCGGCTACAACGGAGTCTTTCTGCATGAATACGAATTCTCCTATGTTTATCATTCCAACTATGATAGTACGACATATATCAATTTCGATTATACCGCCCGTATGATTAAAGGCTCGCTTGCATTAGTTTATGCTATGTCACAGAGCGATGATTTTGATCAGGATGGAATAGTGAATGCGGATGACAATTGTTTGATCGTTCCAAATTTTGACCAAGTTGATTATGATGGTGACCTTGTGGGCGACGCCTGCGACAATTGTCCTGAAGTGCAGAATCCTGATCAAAGTGATGAGAATCATGACGGCATTGGAGATGCCTGTGACGGTGATGTGCACATTGCCGAGAATGCTCCTCCGGTTGGTTACATTGGACAACAGTATTCGTATGAATTCGAGGGGTTTGGCGGAACCGAGCCATACAGCTGGAGAAAAATCTTCGGGCAGATACCCTACGGCCTGACTTTGCATGGCGATACTATTGGAACCATTGAGGGTGTGCCCACCTGGGTTTCGACATATGTTTTTGCTATGGAGATGACGGATGCGAGTAATCCGCCGCTCAAGGACACGGCGACATTCAGTATAACGGTCACAGATCCTGTTTATACATGCGGAGATGCGAATAATGATGGTGACGTCAACTTAAGCGATGCGGTCACAATAATAAACTATGTATTCATCGGGGGTCCTCCGCCTGAACCGTTCATTTCGGGTGAGGTGAATTGCGATGGCATGGTTAATGTTAGCGATGCTGTCTGGATCCTGAATTACGTTTTCGTGGGCGGCTCAGAACCATGTGATTCAGATGGAGATGGAAACCCTGACTGTTAAGGCGATTCCCCATGAATTAATAAAGCCCGCCAATGATTTGGCGGGCTTTTAAATATCTGGCCCACCGTTTTAGTCGCTCTGTCTCAGTTTCTTGTCCTGCTTATGTCCGCAATTGCCGACAGCAGCGGGGCAGCTCTGATGCAAACGACAACACTGTAAAACGGTGGGCGGATAATCCTGGATGAAATCTGGATGAGTCTGATCTATAGTTACTTTACCGGTTTTTCAAAAAAACCCACCGCATCATCTAATGATACGGTGAGTGCCTCTTAAAGCTTGATATCGCCATGACAACGATTGGGGACGCACATCATATACTTCAAGAGCGCATAAAAAAGTTACATGCAATTGGCCCTTTTGTCAAGACAAATTGAATGCCTTGAAAAGTCCAAAACTAAAGCCGAAACTCTTTAATGTATTGTTGCACATATTATTAGATTCGTTTTTATACGTAGAAACATTCACCAGGTTATGGCTAAATTTACCATCCCCTGCTGCCCGGTTCACCTTTGAAAGGGCCGACTATGTTTTTGGTAATCCAGCCCCCGTAAAAATTGCCCGGCTGCGGGATGGCCATCTCGCCGTCAACAAAACAGGCATCCATCGGCGACGCATAAAATGCGACATGATTTTTAACTCCGGCGTATTCAGGACTGGGATCGGGGTAATACCAGGCTGCATTTTCTGCCTCCGCCTGGTTTACCACTACGTGATAATACCTCGCTGTTCCTTTCCATTCGCAGAATGATTCCTTATCTGATTCATGCAGGCATTCCATACGGATATCCTCTGGAGGAATATAGTAAACAGGTGGGTGGCTGGTTTCGAGTATCCTCCTGGACCTGACAGTATCTGCAATAGTGACCCCGTTAAAAATGACCTTGATCCTCTTTCTAAAATCCTCCGTGCGGGGCGGACGAGGGTAGGCCCAGACCGATTCCTGACCGGGACCCGGTTCTATTCTTACAGGCTTCATGATTCCCTTTCTATTGAAATACATTAGAATGTATAATCATCTGATTAACAATAAATCCGTGGAAATTGTTCAAATTGCTGGCGGATGTTTAATAGCGAATCCTGGAAAGCTCACGGAAGTCATTTCCGGTGGGATTCTGGAATACCCGCAGGTCAAACAAAGGCACAACTGCCAGTATGTGATCAAAGATGTCCGCTTGAATAGCCTCATAATTGGCCCAGACCTGGTCTTTACTAAAAACGTAGATTTCAATCGGCAAGCCGGTCGGGCCGGGGGGAAGATGTCTGACCAGGAATGTCATATCGTTACGGACCATAGGATGATTTTTTAGATATGCAATAATATAGGCCCTGAAAGTGCCGATATTTGTGAGATTCCTGCCGTTAATCAGCTCCGATGTGTCGATATCGTGTTCACGGTTATATTCCGCGATCTCCTTTTCCTTGGATTCCAGATAGTCCTTGATAAGCTGATATTTTTTGAATCTTTCCAGCATGGCCGGATTAACGAATTTTATGGAGGACATATCGATATAGACTGCCCTCTTGATTCGTCTTCCTCCCGACTCCTGCATTCCGCGCCAGTTCTTGAATGAATCGGCAATAAGTGCATAAGCTGGAATTGTTGTGATTGTCTTATCCCAGTTCTGGACTTTTACGGTAGTGAGAGTAACATCGATAACGTCCCCATCAGCACCATACTTGGGCATCTCGATCCAGTCACCGATCCGCACCATATCATTATTGGTCAGCTGAACCGAGGCAACAAGGCCTAGAATGGAATCCTTGAAGACGAGGATGATGACCGCTGTCATTGCACCAAGTCCGGTCAAAAGCGGCCAGACGGAGCGGTTGAAAAGTGCGGCAATAATGATCAGGATCGCGAATGCGGCGGCAATTATCTGGGCAACCTGCAGGTAGCCTTTGATCGGTTTCTGTTTGGAGATGTCGTAGGTAATATAAATGTCATTGACAGCATTCAGGAACGCTCCCAGGGTACGCAGCCCCACCAGGACCATGTAGACATAGGCCAGGCGCGTGATTAGATCCTCAATTGGGGGAAATAATGGTGCGCAGAGATATATTACAATCGCCGGCGCGAACTGCGAAAGACGTCTGAAAAACCTCCGCTGCAGAAGCGCATCATCCCATCTTGTTCGTGTCCTTTTTATAAAGCGGGAGAGAGCGACGAGCAAGATGCTGCGGGTGACATAGCTGGATATGTAGGCCAGCAGGATTACTCCGATAGAGAGCAATATCCATTTCAGGTAAAGCGATAATGACTCTGATAATCCCAGGTCTATCAGCCAATTTTGCAGACTTTCAACCATTAATCCTACTCCCGAATGGTCTCACCATTGAATCAGGCATAAGTAAAGCAAAGCAGTCTCTTATTACAAGTTTTTTTTGAAATAGAAAGGCCGGCCCACTTTTGCCATACTGGATTATGCTTTACGGTTAATTCTTGCAAAAACGATATTTTATAGTATTATAAGTAATAAGACCAGAATTACCTTCCGGGAGAGATAGAAATGAAAGTTGTATTCAGATTAGTCGCCTTGCTTGCCTGCATGTTTTGGGCCATGAGCAGTCCCGCACAGGACATACCAACGCCCTATGTTCCTGATTTCACCAGCGCGCCCGCAATCATGACGCAATTCGAGTTCGATGTTACCGATTCCATATTTGCGGATACTCTGGCGATGCATCAAATAATCTATCGCGATCAGCCGGAAACATCATGGAGCAGCAGCCAGGCAGGATTTGTCTATCATATATGCAGCACCTTTACATTCTCCGGACAGATAAATTATATTCCGACCTCGGATATCCTGGAATGGTACTGGAGATCGGAAAATGATACCGCTGTTGTCAGCCAGTCGCCCAAAAACGGAGGTGATGATTTCCCTGCTCCCGATTATCTGATTGCTGACATGGGCGCTGATCCGGCGGGTGATGCAGAGAATGCCTCGGGCAGTTACCTTGATATCACTCATCTCTATGCAAGTTATTCCGACACAAAATTGTATTTCCGTCTCGAGAATAACGGCGGAGGATTTCCTACCAGCCAGGGCCTGTTTACATATTTCATTTATTCCGTCGGAATCCTTGATCCAAACACAACGGATTCAGTTGCTTATGCTCTGGTTTATGCCAATGTGCCGGGTCTTTTCAGCCCGGGTTTATACGTTATGGATGCTGTGGACAGCTCTTTTTCGCAAATCGCTTCAATCACCACCAGCATTTCAGGGAATATGCTCAATATGTCCTGCAATATATCCGATTTGACATCGCAGCCGGCATGGTCCGACTGGCCCCCTCCGGCAGGTTTTATTGGAATAGCTCCGGTAACCGCGACCGCCGTGTTTACAGACCTTTCCATCAATGATTTCGGCAAATCCGGGGTATTTGTACCTAAATCCAATCTGCTCGATTTCAGCCTGGAGAATAATTCTCCCCAGATTTCCGATCCGGTTGTTTCACTATTAGGGGAGGATACGATTATAGCGGAGATATCCTATACCGATCCGGATTCGCATCTGCCCACAGTAAGAAATTTCGTCTTTGAGGGCATAGAATATCCGATGCTTGCATGTGTTAAAAGCTATGAAACAGGAGCCCTTTTTGAACAAAGCACGACTGTGACCGAGACCGGGTGGTATGATTATTATTTCCAGTTTTCCGACGGTTTGGATACTGTAGTTACTCCTCTGGATTCAATATATGTTGAAATTATCACATATATTTGCGGTGATGCCAGCGGGGATGAGACCGTTAATGTCAGCGATGCAGTTTATCTGATAAACTATATCTTCCTGGGCACTGCTGCACCCGATCCTCTTGAATCGGGTGATGTGAACTGCGACGGGACTATCAATGTCAGCGATTCGGTCTGGATAATCAATTTCGTCTTTCTGGGAAGCAATCAGCCATGCGATGTGGATGGCGATGATATACCCGATTGCTGAAATACAAATATAGGGTAGATTCAAACAGAATTATTTTTGTTTCTTTTTTTGAAACATTAGACCACCACCTACGAAAATAAGAAATAACCTCAACCTTTTTTGAAAAAAGCAAACTTAGTTACAACATCGGCAGCGGGGGCTTTGTATGGCAGGGAGAGTAGTCTAAAATTTTCATGGAAGGAGTTACCATGAGTTCAGCCAGAGTTTCTAAGATTTCAGTTGTAATGGCGGCATGTATTGTGATCATATTTGCCGCAAATCTGATGGCTGGTGAGAAGGGCAAAATCCCGATCACCACCAATTCTGAGACGGCCCTGAAAGAATTCTTGAAAGGCCGGGATTTATTTGAACAATTGCGTGCCCAGGAATCGCGCAAACATTTCCAGAATGCCGTGGCCGAGGATCCGGAATTCGCTCTTGCGCATCTTTATCTGGCCCAGGCATTGCCTACGGCCAAGGGCTTCTTTGAAGAGCTGAATAAGGCCGTGGCGCTAAAAGATCAGGTCTCAGAGGGCGAGCGCTTCTGGATCCTGGGATTACAGGCCGGAAGCAACGGCGATCCTGTCCTGCAGGAAAAATACTATTCCAAGCTGATTATGGCCTATCCCAATGATGAACGCGGGCATGTACTTTATGCCACTTTTCTTTTTGGTCAGCAGCGGTACGCGGATGCTGTTTCCGCATACAACAAAGCGGTTGCAATCGATCCCGATTACGCCCCGACCTATAATATGCTTGGATATTCCCACAGATTTCTGGAGGACTATGAGCGGGCTGAAAAAGCATTCCAAAAGTATATTGAACTGATTCCCAATGATCCCAATCCTCATGATTCGTACGCCGAACTGCTAATGAAGATGGGCAAGTATGAAAAGTCGATCGAGCATTACAAGAAAGCCCTCTCTGTCAATCCGGATTTCATCGCTTCCCATATAGGCATAGCCACCAACTATAATTTCCTGAATAAGCATGAAAGTGCACGGAAGGAAATCAAGGCAATTTATGCCAATGCCAAAGATGACGGCCAGAGGCGTGCGGCTCAGTTCTGCATGGCGGTCTCGTATGCCGACCAGGGTGATCTTAACGAAGCTCTGAATGCTGTCAAAAAGCAGTATGAGATTGCACAGAAGATTGACGACAAACCGGCAATGGCCGGGGACCTGGCACTAATGGGTCAGATTCTGATGGAAATGGGCGAGTATGAAATGGCACTGAAAAGATTTGAAGAATCTGTCAAGATGACTCATGCGGCCGATGTCTCGCAGGAGGTAAAGGGCCTTGCGGATGGTGCGCATAACTTCAATGCCGGATGCGTAGCGCTCGCCCTGGGCGACATTGAGACTGCCAGGGCAAAGTCCAATGAATATAGTGCCTTTGCAGAGGGTCTGCAGAATCCCTTCCAGATTCGCCAGGCTCATGAACTGGCCGGGCGGATTGCGCTGGAAACTGGAGACTACAAGCTGGCAATTGCAGAATTTGAAAAGTCCAATCTTCAGAATCCATATAATATCTATCGCATGGCTCTGGCATACAAAGGACTGGGGCAGATGGATAAGGCCAGGAAGTGGTGTCAGAAGGCTGCTACCTTTAATGCTCTTAATAGTTTGAATATGGCATTTGTAAGGAGCAAAGCTGAAAAGGCAATGGCTTCCATGTAGGCTTAATTCGGGCGGGAGAACATCCCGCCCATCACTTTTCTGGAGGCGTGTAGACTATGCCGTGCTCCAGATAAAATTTCAGAAGCGTTGCCGCTTCACCCCATCCACAGGCGCATTCGAGCATTGCAGATCGTCCCTTGGATGTATTCGGGTAGCCTTCCTCAGTAATAGTCAGGACAGTGCCTCCATAGGCTTCATTCAGGTCAAAAGTTATCGTGGTTGGATATTCCTTACCGGCCGGATGCCACTGGAAGGCAAACCTATGCGGTCGATCTGCTGCGACGACCATTCCTTCAGCCTCAACAGTATAAAAGTCAGGTCCCCAGTCTTTCCAGCGCCAGATAATCTTACCTCCCGGCTTTGGCTCTACCTCCAGGTCATGAGTAAAGAAAGCATTCCAGCCATCAGCGGACGAAATTGTATCATATATTTTTTCTTTTGAAGCTTTTATGAAGCTCCTCTGGGTGATTTTTTCCTTAAGTAACTTTGCCATTGATGCTCCTTATCCTCGGGATTATTGATCCAATATACAGGATAAATTTAATCTAAAATAGCTTTCCAAGCAATCTCTTTTTCTATTTTGATTTTAATCCCTTTTGCGATATGACAGTTTATTCTTGACAATATTGCAGGTCAAATGTAACTTCTCGTCTAAGGAGACGTTAGTATATAAAAACTGATAATCCGGGAAGGAGGACAATTCATGCTTGCCATATTTGCTGATAATTCGATGGATTGTTATGCCCGGGTTGCGGTATCGTATTAGCTGAATGGTCCCCTAAGAGCCTTCAATGTGAGGGCCATTATATAAATCCGGCCGTGGGCATAAGTTGTCCGCGGTTTTTTATTTAATTTTATTCGCCGCGGAGGAAATTCGCGGTATATTTTTAACTGAATTAGAGGTTGAATAAAATGAATTTATCTGATATAGGATGGAATGATTATTTCGAGAGTCTTTTTCACAAGTATCGTGAAAAGGAATTTGTGCCTTTCAGGGTTTCCCAGGAACACAAGAGCCGTTATGTAATTCTTGGCGAGAAAGGTGATTTTAACGCGGAAATATCCGGAAAGTTTCGCCATGAAGCCTGCGGAAAAGGTGATTTTCCGGCTGTGGGGGATTGGGTTGCTGTCAGTCCTCGTCCAGACGAAGGGACAGGCACGATTCATGCAGTCCTCCCGCGCAAGAGCGCATTTTCACGCAAGGTCGCGGGGAAAGAGACAGAGGAGCAGGTGGTAGCCGCCAATATCGATACCGTATTTCTGGTGAGCGGCCTTGATAATGAATTCAATCCCCGCAGGATTGAACGTTACCTGACGCTCTCATGGGAATGCGGCGCTAAGCCTGTTATAGTCCTAAATAAGAGCGATCTGTGTGAGGATATTGATTCAAAAGTCAGCGAGCTGGAGTCAATTTCTTTTGGGGTCCCGATCCTGACGATCAGTGCCAGAAACAAGACTGGACTGGATGATCTGCGCAATTCTCTGAATAGCGGAATGACTGCGGCTTTTCTCGGATCCTCGGGAGTGGGCAAATCGACTATTATAAACGGCCTGCTTGGATATGAAAGGCAGTTTGTGAACGAGGTTCGCGAGGATGACAGCAGGGGAAGGCATACCACGACATATCGTGAACTGATACTTCTTCCCGCTGGCGGAATACTGGTCGATACGCCCGGGATGCGCGAAATTCAGCTCTGGGGCGATGAAAGCGGACTGAGCCAGGTCTTTGATGATATCGAGGCGTTCGCCTCCCAATGCAAGTTTCGTGATTGCAGTCATAACGGCGAGCCCGGATGCGCCATTGAGAAGGCCCTTGAAGATGGCAGCCTCGATAAGAAACGCTGGAGCAATTATAGGAAGCTTCAAAAGGAATTGAGATTTTTGGCTGTCCGACAGGATAAGAAAGAGGCGCGCCGCCAGCAGCGCGAATGGGATAAGAAAATCCGTCAATATCATCAGCAGATGAAGGAGCTGCGGAAGCGCAGAGGGTATTAGAATCAGTGTTTTTTTGAAGAAATTGAGCATATCGGATGTATAATCAATATCAGATCAACATCCGAGGTTTTGCTGAATGAAAAGAATACGCCCGCTGATTATTACATCTATTTTAATTATTGTCGCGCAGCCTTTCTATTCGTATGCATCTCCGGGCAAGGCTCCTGCACATCTTATCGAGTCCTATATTGATGCTGTCAAATCAGGAGATTGGGAGACTGCCCAAAAATGCTGGCTGCCTGAAGAAGTGGAAAAGTCGAAGCGATTGGGAATTACTTATCAGGAAATTGAAGCGAAATACGATTGTTCATCACTGCTGATTACTCTGAAGCCGGAAATTGCGGAGGGCCTCGTTGAGGTTGAAATCGGTGAGCTTGAAATAAGTGAAACGCTTGCAGTATTTGATATTCTCCTTCTTGCGGGAGGAGGCACCATCACGGTCAAATATTATGCTTTGGAAAAAGATGCTGAATGGTTTCTGGTATATCCCATGACCGCTCTGGCATCCGGGTGGGAAAGGCTTCAAACTGAATATGCGGAAATCTTCTACAGCGATAAGAGCATGATAAATGATTATGCTGTTGATATGCTCGATGATTATGTTGAATATCTGACAGAGCTTTTCGAGCTTAATCCAAACAAAATCG
>JAABVY010000100.1:10058-10676 GCA_011777135.1 Candidatus Zixiibacteriota bacterium
AAATCGACCGCCTGCAGAAAGAGAAGATCGATTATTATCTCTGCACAAAGGAGGACCTCAAGAATATTACAGGTTATGATGCTCATGGCCTGGCATACCTTTCAGCTGATGCTATAATCACACGTCATCTTCCGCACCCCCATGAAATGACACATCTTATCATAAACTATACCCTCGATTCGGTACCGCTCTATACTCTGCCTTTCATGCAGGAGGGGCTGGCATGTATGTGCGGCGGCCGCTGGGGCAAGTCTCCTGAAGTCATTAATCAGCTTGGGAGTGCGATCCTCAAGAACAACCTTTGCAATCTGGATGATATCCTCACTTTGCAGGGATTTAATGTAACTGTCGGCATGCCGGATATAAGCTATCCGGTGTCGTCATTATTTGTGGGTTATCTTATAGAAACTATGGGCATGCGGGATTTCAAGAGACTTTACCTCGATCTTTCGGGAAGTTCCGAGGGGATCGATGATTACTCTAAGGAATGTGTTATCTCGAAAATAGAGATTCTTTCCGGGTTGCCGTTTGATTCCATCAGGGTAGGATTTTTGGAATACTCCGTGATGCACGAGGATGGGAACATATTAGTATATGAGGATAATTCTGATGCAGTGA
>JAABVY010000296.1:0-247 GCA_011777135.1 Candidatus Zixiibacteriota bacterium
TTTTCAGCGAGATTTATAATAAGTCAGAGAAAGATCTTCCTGATCTGTCACCTTCAAAACGGCAATACCATGTGATCCGCCTTCTAATCAACCGCGAGGTCTCGGATCTTCTCAATACTACCGCGAAGAATCTGGATGAGAATAAAATTCACACTCTCGATGATGTCCGCAGGGCTCCCGGTAAGCTGTTCAAGTTCTCCGATGAGCTGGCTGCAGGAAATCTCAAGCTCAAGAAGTTCCTGTTTGA
>JAABVY010000296.1:333-3736 GCA_011777135.1 Candidatus Zixiibacteriota bacterium
AATGACGAGAAAGCCCTTACGATCGCTGATTATATTGCCGGTATGACCGATAGATTCGCAATGGGTGAATATAAGAAACTGTTTGATCCATTTGAGAAAGTATAATTCATACTATGCAGAAAGTGTGAATCCGATTTCATGATAATCCCCATTAAAGGCCGGTAATCCTCTTCTTCGTATTTCCACGCAATAGCGGATCATCAAAGTCTAAAATCATGCTCTTTAAGGCCTTAAATTGGCTGCGCAAATTTTGAACAGCCAATAGGTTAGGCCGATTATCGGGCTTCCAGGCTATGGCATATTGTTTGCTCATTAAGCAGTATGGTTTACGAAGGGAATATCGAGAAGGAGGGAATATGGAGTGCTTTTTTACCAGTTTCATCAGGGAGAAGGTCTCGGAAGACGGCAAAAACGCTTTGATTTCATTTACCATACCAGACCATGGAATAGTCTTCAGGGCATCCTTCAAAGGCACCGCCAAAGAGGTTGAATACGCCGCGCTCCTGGCCCTTCTGGAGTTCGTGGAAATAAACCCGCAGCTCTTCAAAAACAAGGCACTGGAGATTTACTCCGACAGCTTTACACTCGTGAATCAGGTTAATAAAAGAATGTACTGCTCAAAAGATTTAGAACCTTTTCGGAATATGGCTCTCTTGATGCAAAAGAAGATCCCGTACAGCCTTAATCTCATCCCTGTCACAGACAACCCTGCCGTTCAGGCTATAGGGATATCTAACGCTTAATCGTAACCATACCCTCCCTGTCCTAAGGTAGCCAGCGATGGCTGCCTTTTTTTATTGCGCAGCAAACTAATTCAATAAAAGATTGACTTGAATATGCCCTGAGCCTAACTTAATGCCATGGCGAAAGATCATAAATCAACACT
Source organism: Candidatus Zixiibacteriota bacterium (assembly GCA_011777135.1). GTDB lineage: Bacteria > Zixibacteria > MSB-5A5 > JAABVY01 > JAABVY01 > JAABVY01. The sequence goes on from JAABVY010000296.1 coordinate 1,220, forward strand.
AAAATTCTCACAGGTGATAGCTCAGATCGAGAAAGGCCAGATTGCACCTGTCTATTTTATTGACGGCGAAGAGGATTACCTCCAGATAGAGTTCCTAAGCACATTGAAACGTTCACTTTATAAGAATAATCCTGAAGATGCCAATGTCGAGAGAATCACTGCCAAAGCGGGCAAAGCAGCTGACCTCATTAATACCGCGCTGGAATATTCTCTTTTCGGGGGCAGCAAGCTTCTGATTGTCAGCGATGCCCACAAATTCAATCCGGATGATAAAAAAATCCTTCTGAAGTTGTTACCCCAGCTGCCATCCGGTAATCATCTGGTGCTCTTTCATCAGGGCAAAATCGATATGCGCCAGAAGTACTTCAAATATGTTACCTCGAAGACCACCTGGGTGAGTTTCCTTCCCCTGACACAGAATTCGGCTAAATTCTGGGTGAACAGGCAGTTACAGAAATACAGCCTGAAGATCGATCAGCGGGCGCTCGATCTTCTGGTCGATTTCGCCGGATTCTCCTACAGTACAATCTCCGAGGAGGTCGATAAACTCTCACTCAATTTCGAGCCGGGCAGCACAATTTCCGTGGATGATATTCGCAATTACGGTTCCCGGTCAGCGGTTTTCTCGATTTTCGAGTTGACCGAAGCCCTGGGTCTTAAGGAAAGGGAAAAGGCGCTGAATCGGCTCAGCCGCCTCCTGGAAAGCGGTGAATCATTCTCTACTATCTTGGGCCGGATTACCGGGCACTTTAATTATCTGATCATGATCGATTCCCTCAAAGAGTTAAAAAGCAACGAGATGATAGCATCACGAATAGGCAGGCATCCATATTTTGTGCAGAAATGCCGCCAACAAATAGGAAAATTTGGGGCCGATGAACTCCCGATGACCATGAGATACATTCTTGAGGCGGAATACCAGTCCCGCTATGAGAAGATGGGAGAAGATCAGGGAGAAAAATTCATCCTTGAAAACCTTGTCGTAAAAATTACAGATTCGCAGGAATATTAAGCGTTTAGTATTGTATAGATGGCTGAACAGAAAAAAGTCAACCTGGACGAAAAAAAACTTGTCGCAAAGGCGAAAAGAGGTGATAAGAAGGCCTTTGGCGAGCTTGTAAGGCATTACAGCAAACCGGTTTACTATCTTGCTTACAGGTTTGTCAGGGACCACGATACGGCCGATGAACTGGCCCAGGAAAGCTTCGTAAAGGCCTATCAGGCGCTGGACTCGTTCATCGAGGGCAAAAGTTTCAAAAGCTGGATTTTTGCGATTGTGTCGAACTTATCCATAAATTATCTGAAAAGAAAGAAGCGTGAAACATCACTGGAGGATTCGATTCCCGATGACATTCTGGAGGACAAGAAGTTGGCGTCAAACCCGCATGAACAGATGACTGCCGATGATCTGGGAAAACAAATCGCGAAGGCGGTCGACAATCTTCCGGAGGAATTCAAAAGCGTATTTATATTGAGGACATATGAGGATATGAGCTATGAGGAAATCGCCTCATCTCTGGGGATTGAAGTCGGTACTGTGATGTCGCGCCTCTTCAGGGCCCGTGCCAGGCTCAAAGAAGAGTTGAAGGATTACCTGTGATGAAAGATTTTGAAAGAGACTTCGAGAAATATTTGAACCTCTATCTCGACGGCCGTCTGGATCAGAAAGAGGCCGGGGAATTCGAGAAATTCCTGGCCGAAAATCCGGAGAGAGCCGACGAGCTTGCAGCTTATACGACTCTGGATTCCACCGCAAGGGGCGAATCCCTGCCCGAACTCCCGGAGGGATACTGGGAAGGCCTTGAATCGCGCATAAACAAGCGGGTCGAGCAGATCCCGGAATACAAAAGCTCCTGGGTGGGATTCAAGGAGAAACATTTCTCATTCAATAAGTTTATGAAAATTGCCGCTTCTGCCACTGTAATTGTGATGGCATTTCTGGTTAGCTGGCACCTGATAAGGGGATTCAGTATCCTCGATACCGCCCGTGATGAAGTCATCGAGATGGAAAAGAAACCGGCAGTCCTGGATTTGGAGGAACAACCGCCGACCGGTCAAANNCGACCGGTCAAACTCGCTCTGAATTTGCCAGGATGGCGGATTCAGTATTAGCCGCCGAAGAGAGGGAAGTTCCGCTTTCAGCCGAAGAGCTGGATCTAAACAGGGCACGTGAGGATGAAGTCGAGGATCTGGCTGAAATTGATGAAACTCCTCCTCCACCCTCGCAGCTCTTTGATAAAGAGGCTGGAACAGATGAGATCATTGTCGAACAGAAGAAAGAAAAAGCGATGAAGCCTATCCCCGGGGAGAAGGTTGATAAACAGGCCCGTCAGGACATTACTCTGGCACAACCCGAAGGAGAGATAGTCTCCCCGGAGATTGCAGTTCCGGTCATGCCGGACTCGCTTTCCATTGAGGTTCCGCAGCCGGACTCCGAGCTTAAACAAAGCACTTTGTATCAGAATCACGCCGACGCTGTTATCCCGGCCGAGGACACAGCCATGCCCCGAGAGGGCG
>JAABVY010000047.1 GCA_011777135.1 Candidatus Zixiibacteriota bacterium
ATAAAAGTAGATTAGCAACGATAACTCACCATCTTTATTTTATAATCCTTCATCATATATTCTATTAAGAATGATCTGTTCATTGCGTCATTACTTTGTACCCCGCCTAACAGGTGGGCGAAGCAGACGATTCACCTGCGATGTCACTTTTCAAGGGCACACATCGCAGATGATCTCCTAAAACCCACCCGATGGGAGAGGTACATTGTAATTGTGACGATCTCGCGAGATTTCGATTCGCTCCTCCCGGAGGAGATGATAAAATACTATAAATCGCAGGGGATAACATTCGGATTTAACCCGGGACTGTGATAATTAATTTAGAAGACAGAAACTTACAGAAGCAGGGTATTAGGTAGAGGTGAATACTTGTTAATCAATAACAGACTATTGAAGGCGGCTCCAATATCACTCTCCCTATACTTTTATGGAATTCGGTTTCCAGTGAAGAGAGGCTATTCCACAAAAAGCGGAAGCCATTGGAGGATAATTAAATAAGGGGCGTTCTGGGTTGGAGCAGTGCCGGCTAAAAATTATCTTCCGTCTCTTGATTTATTTTGTCATAAGGTAAGCAGAAAGCGAGATTTCAGGTTATTCGGAAAACTCAATTACAGCAATACCTCTTTCACTCTTATCTTCAGAAAACTGAGCCGAAAATGCAATGTATCTACCATCCGGCGACCAAGATGGATGATTAGCGTTTAACTCAAAAGGAGTTAGCTGTTTTAATGTCTTATTGTCGGGAGATGCTATGAATATTGCATACTTGCCATCTTCACGATTTCTGTTGGATTCAAACGTTACCCATTTACCATCTGGTGACCAAGAAGGCGCCCTGCCCTGTTCTGGATCAAGCTGGTTCAATTCACCATTATTTGCTAATATCCAAATTTGATTCATTCTTTGGTCGTATGGCTTTCCTGTGTTTTTTTGTCCCGCATACGCAATTCTTTTGCCATCTGGAGAAACTCTTGGCATCCCTGCAAGGATCTCATTTCTCGTTGTTAATGCAGTAACTGTTTTATCTACCAGGTCTATCTTCTTAATTACACCGCCGTTCCCTCCGCCGCCATCAACGACCGCAAGCTTATTGCCATCGGGAAACCATGACGGATAAAACACTAAATCTGATAATCCATCCAGATCAATTTTCCGTGGCTCAGTTCCATCCTCATTGATAATCCAAACGCTGAAAGATTTATCAGGTGACATACCAGTCAAGGCTATTTTATTCTGAGTCCAAAGCCAATTAGGCCGTGTGGGCGAATCAGGCATCGATTGTATATTAAATAACTGAGCTTCACCGCCCTCAAAGGAAACTGTGTAAAAGCTCCATGTTTCTTTGCCATTGATACTTCGACTAAATAAAATGGTCTTTCCGTCGGGAGAAAAGCACGGCCAATAATCAAAGGTTTCTTTGTCTGAAGTTAAGAATCGATGTTTCGAAAATATGCCGTCTCCTCTATCTTCAATACACCCGAAAAATGAAAGCACTATAACTACAAATAAAATGTGGATTTGAATTGATCTTTTCCTAATTTGCTTCATTACAGCTTCCTCCCTTGCACATCAATTGCAAGATAGCTTTTGGGGTCAATAAAACAAATTGAAATAAATCAATGTGTCATGCTTAATCGCGGTAGATTTCGCGAGAATGAACAAGCCCGGTCAAATCGGGCCTTCAAAGTCAATAACTGGGGCGAATGGGCGGCCTGGACTGCGGCATGTAGGCCCGCTGACCAAAGATATCCAGTCAAGAGCCTAAGCTACACTGACATCTAAGACCGCTAAGATATACAAGCAGATTAGATATTTTTGATTAATATACAATGCCAAATAAAAGGCGGCGCGCTGTTACACGCGCCGCTCACAGTCCTGTCAGGAAAGCGGGGATCCTGAACACAGACATTTATAATATGTTCTTATTTTTCAGGCTGCCAGACTTTCCAGACCTTGCCCACAAGATCGGGACCGGGCTTCAAGGTCGGCTTGCCGGGTTCCCATCCGGCCGGACAGGCCTCCGCGCCTTTGGTATTTCTGACATGCTGGAAGGCATGGATTTGCCGGATAGTCTCCTCGAACTTACGGCCCACAGGAGGCGTCAGAACCTCCATAGCCTGCACCACGCCGTCGGGATCGATCAGAAAACGTCCACGTATATTGACACCGTTGGCCTCATCATAGACTCCATAAACCCTTCCAAGATTCCCGGCGGCATCAGCCACCATCGGCCAGGGGATGCCGTCTTTGGTCATCCTGGAGAGCTCCTCCTCTTCCCAGATTTTGTGTACAAACGTAGAGTCGGTTGAAACCGAGAGAACTTCAACGCCCAATTCCTTGAGCTGGTCGATTTTGCCGGCGACCGCCGACAATTCTGTCGGTCAGACGAATGTGAAATCGCCCGGATAGAAGCATAAAAGAACCCATTTACCCAGGTAATCTGATAATTTGACATTTATGAATTTGCCCCGATGATATGCTGGGGCCTCGAAATCAGGGGCCTTGCCGCCCACCTTTACCATAGCCATAACTGCCGCTCCTGTCTTTGGTTTTCCCTCGGCTACGCTTTCGGATGGCGCTTCATCGCCCAAAACCTTCCCGGTCGGCCGTGCGCATCCAACTTGCTCATCCGGCATAAACACCTCCCGTTTCACCATGCTATGCCAAATTGTAATGCCTTACAATTAACCTCTATTATAAATGTAAATCCCAAATTTTCAAGCTGATTATGCAAAAACTGGAAGTATTTGATAGATTTCCCCTGAAATATGCTCACTGTGGAACAAAGACGATATTAGTCCTGTTTTGATGGTTGAAAGTAACCACTTTTCTAATAAACTAAAAGGTAGGAAAATATGCAGTACTTAAGAGCTTTCATATTGATACTCGCAGTGGCTTTCTTATTGGGATGCAGTGATGATAATGGCGATACCGGAACCAATCCGCCGCCGGGTAACGGTACAGCAGAGCGTATCGATGTCAGCATGGTCAATACAACTTTCTCGCCGGCTGATATAACCATCAATGCCGGTGATACAGTGGTCTGGACCAATAATGACCAGATAATCCATACCACCACCTCGGTCAGCGGTGTGGAGTCATGGGATTCCGGTAATATGAGCAGCGGAGAGACCTTCAGGAAGGTATTCAATAACGTTGGCACTACCAGTTACCGCTGCGAGATTCATCCGGTGGTCATGACCGGTACTGTCACCGTACAGGAGTAAAAGCTCTTTCATTATGGACTACCAGGGGTGGCACGCTCAAACCAACTTTGGGCGACAGGATAGCAGGCATATGTTTGGGCTTAATGGGTGGCACGCTCAAATTTATTTGGGCGTGGAAATATGAAATGGAATAAGAGCCTATTTGATCGGCCAGCCGCCGTGTTTTTTGATTATGTCGTCGATTTCTGACATGAGGCGGATAGTTTCGGATAGTGCTGATACTATTTTCTGGTAATGATAGATATCGTCAAGCGTTGATTGTCCGGGCATACATATCCGCGAACTCATCCGGCTTAAGGTTGTGGATCAGCACTTCACGAAGACCCTCAATCTGCTCATGCAGATTACCGCCCTTATCCTCATCCTCGAAGGCATTTATAATCATGTTGCGGATTTCCCTCGCCAGGGCGGCCATTTTTCGCGCCAGCATCTTCGGGCTACTTATAGAAGGCTTATCGTAATCGAGAAAATGATGCCAGAGGTCGGTAAAATCTTCATTTCCATCTTCCGTCTTTTTGAGCTTGTTATCTTTGCCAATCTCGGCAAGCCGGGCGGCGCACCGGGAAATATGCTGCACACGAAATTAAATGATCTTGCGGGCTGCAATTAAAAAAGCGCAGCTGAACACTGCGCTTTCTTGATTAAAAATCTCTTGCTTGCACAAATTGTCTCTTAGTCTTCTCACTTACCCTTTCAGTTAAAACCTTTCCTTATAGTAAACGTCATTCTGCCAAAAAAGTGCCCATCAGGCAGTGGCAACCTGCCAGCGGCGCTGAATAGCTTTCCACTGAGCAGCCTGATAAAGAGCGCTGATGCCAACCAGAGCATAAACTATGCGGCTCAGGAAGCTCATCGGCCCGAAAATCGAGGCTACCAGGTCAAATCCAAAAAATCCAACCAGGCCCCAGTTGAGCCCGCCGATTACCAGCAAAGCTGCTACGATTACGTCTAATGATTTCATTTTCTGCTCCTTTTATAGAAGTTAACCAATCAAATATTTTCAACTTTCGATTTTTACAACCAATATCGTCTCGATAATGTTCCAGGATTGTCTAATAATATTTCAAATTACAAATTAATATGTTATGCGCCAATACCTTATGCTAATCATAATCCTCAGATCTTTCAGATAATTGGCCTGAATTAAAGGATTTATTAAATATATTGATTTTTTGTAGAACTATTTGTCGAGATATTATGTTATTGATCTTAGACGATATTAAAACAATGCTTGGTAAGGTGAATTATGGAACATAAACATCCAATAAAAGTAGTGGAAAAAAGAACAGGCTTATCTTCGCATGTGATCAGGATATGGGAACGACGTTACAGCGCTGTTACTCCGGAACGAACTGACTCGAATCGCAGGATGTATAGCGACGAGGAGATTGAAAGGCTGATCCTTCTGCGTAAAGCAACCGAAGCGGGCGAAAGTATCGGACAGATTGCCAGGCTCACAAACGAGGAGTTGAAAATGCTGGTCGAATCCAGTACAGCCTATTTCAATATCGGCATGCAGTATTCAACCGAGGACGGCAACGGCAAACATGATCATCAGCCAAAGTTCTACCTCAAAGAATGTCTGGATGCGATAGTCGATCTTGATTCCGAAAAACTCGAGAAAATACTGCTCAAGGCATCCTCAGAACTGACCCAGCCGGAGATGATGGAAAAGGTGCTGGAGCCTCTAATGTACGAAATCGGCGATCTCTGGCGCGAGGGAACATTGCGAGTGGTACATGAGCATCTGGCCTCCGCGGTCGTGCGTTCATTTCTGGGCAATATGGTAGGGGCGCTTAAAGTTGATGAATCCGCTCCGAAGATCATCGTAACAACTCCTCTCGGCCAGATTCATGAGTTCGGCGCACTTATGGTTACAATCGCGGCCTCATCTGCAGGCTGGCACTCGATCTATCTGGGAGCCGAACTTCCAGCCGAAGAAATTGCCAATGCGGTGAAAAATATAGGTGCTCAGGCGGTGGCATTAAGCATCGTTTATCCTCCCGACGATCCGCGCCTGGGACCGGAACTTCGCAAACTGCACCAGATTCTCGACGACAAGGTGGTTCTTTTAGTTGGTGGACGATCTTCCAATGCTTATAATAATGTATTGGAAGAGCTGGGTATTGAATCGATGCGGAGTCTATCTGACCTGCATAAACACCTGGAACAGATCAGGAAAAAATCCAACGGGGTGAAAACTGATGTCGATTTCAATTGATGACAGACGAATCCGTGTCCTGGCGAAGGGCGATTACGAGAAGGGCCCGATAATTTACTGGATGAGCCGCGATCAGCGTGTTGACGATAACTGGGCCCTTCTTTTCGCCCGACAACTAGCTGTGGAATATAAGGCCCCGCTGGCGGTTGCATTTTGCATGGTTCCAGAATATCTGGATGCCACCATGCGTCACTATGGTTTTATGATGAGAGGGCTGCAGGAGGTTGAAAATAATCTCCGGAAAAAGAATATCCCATTTTTCCTGCTTTTGGGAGAGCCCAAAGAGGCTTTAACTGAATTTCTTGAGAAGCAAAAGGCGGGAGCGCTGATAACAGATTTTAATCCGCTCAAGATCAACCGTAAATGGTACGGAGATATTGCAGAGCGGATCAAAATACCATTTTACCAGGTCGACGCGCACAATATCATTCCGGCCTGGGAAGTTTCGGATAAGGCGGAATATTCAGCTTATTTATTCCGCAAGAGGGTGGATGAGATGCTTGATGATTTTCTGGTCGAATTCCCGAATCTGAAAAAACATAAATTCGGATGGGATGGCAGAACTCCGAAAGTAGATTGGGAGAAGGCCAGGAAATCACTCAAGGTAGATACAAAAGTGGGCGAGGTAGACGGTATCCGGCCGGGCTATACCGCCGGTATGGATCAGTTTGAGGAATTCATTAACAAACGCTTGACGAACTACACCAATAAGCGCAACGATCCAACCGAGGATTATCAGTCCGGCCTTTCGCCCTATCTTCATTTCGGGCAGATTTCCGCCCAGCGTGTGGTGCTGGAAACATTGAAAGCCTCTCCCGGTTCTAAATCACAGGAGAGCTTTTTCAACGAGGTCATTATCTGGCGGGAACTGGCGGATAATTATTGTTTCTATAACTATAATTACGACAATATCGACGGCTTTCCGAACTGGGCCAGGCAGACACTGGACGAACATCGCAACGACTTTCGCGAATATATGTACTCTCCTGAGCAGTTCGAAAATGCTGAAACTCATGACGAGCTCTGGAACGCCGCCCAGATGGAAATGGTCAAGACCGGAAAAATGCATGGATACATGCGCATGTACTGGGCCAAGAAAATTCTGGAATGGACCCCCGCTCCGGAACAAGCTCAGGATATTGCAATTTATTTGAATGACAGATATGAGCTTGATGGGCGCGATCCCAATGGCTATGCCGGAATCGCATGGAGCATCGGCGGTGTGCACGACCGTCCCTGGTTCGAGCGCGAGATTTTCGGCAAAATCAGGTTTATGAGCTATAACGGCTGCAAGAAAAAATTTGATGTTGATGCATACATAGAGAAAGTAAAGAGGATGTAAACAAAACCTGTCATCCTGAGCGATGCGAAGGATCTCTAAGGAATCAAACAGAATCTTCACTACGTTCAGAATGACAGGATAACCCGTACATCAGGGTCTTAGTCCCGACTTGCCGGTAGTGTGACCCTGCGGAAGAGAGTGAAAATATCGGGGGTGATAATATGAAAATACATACTTTAAATAGAGAACAGCTGATAAAAAAGCCGATCAATGAAGTATTTGAGTTTTTCGAGAAGCCGGAAAATCTGGCGATTATAACTCCGCCATCGCTTGGTTTCGAGATAATAACACCGCTTCCGATAGAAATGAAGCAGGGCGCATTGATCGATTATACCGTAAAACTTCAGGGCATACCGGTTAGATGGACTACCATGATCACCGAGTATGACCCTCCGAATAAATTCGTTGATGTGCAGATAAAGGGGCCTTACGCATTCTGGCATCATACTCATACTTTTAGGGAAGTCGAGGGCGGGACTCTGATGTCTGACCGTGTCCAGTATATCCTGCCCTTCGGCTTTCTTGGAAGACTGGTGCATGCGCTAAGCATTGAGGGCCAGTTAAAGCATATTTTCGATTACCGTGCGAAAGTCATAGAAGAACAGTTCGCCAGAGACATCAAGGACACGCCATCAAAAGAAGAGCTGAAAAAGATAGTGAAGGAGTAAAGGCGGGTGGCAAAAATTTTAGTGATAGGTGCGACCGGCTATGTGGGACGGCACCTGATTCCAAAACTGATTGAGCGCGGGCATCATGTCCGGGCTTTGGTGCGTGATAGAAGCAGGGCGCCGGTCGATGTCTGGGGCGATGATGTTGAGCTGGCCGAGGCCGATGTGCTAAAACCGGAAACATTACCGCGGGCTCTGAAAGATATCGAGGTCGTATTTTATCTCGTGCATTCCATGTCTGCCGGGACAGACAAATTCGAACAGTTGGATAAAAAAGCGGCCGAGAATACATCCCGGGCATGCAAGGATGCAGGAGTACACCGAATTATCTACCTCGGGGGGCTGGGAAGCCGTGAGGATGAAAAGCAGTCACCTCATTTGAGGAGCCGTCACGAGGTCGGCAATATCCTGCGCGAGAGTGGAATTCCGGTGACTGAATTTCGAGCCGCTATTTTGATCGGTACCGAATCTTTCTCATT
>JAABVY010000169.1:0-162 GCA_011777135.1 Candidatus Zixiibacteriota bacterium
TTCTAAAGGCGAACCTGTATGCCGCGGATGGTCTGAAGCCTGACCTTACTCTTCTGTTTGACCTGCCGGAGAAAAAAGCGGCTGAACGAAAATTGAGGCTCAACCGTACAAAGGATCGGCTGGAGAATGAAAAGCTGACTTTTTTCCGCAAGGTAAGGAAGG
>JAABVY010000169.1:258-2282 GCA_011777135.1 Candidatus Zixiibacteriota bacterium
GGGATGAGATGCTGGAAATCATAGTATCTTTCCTGAAACGGCACAAAATCAGGATCAGGATGTAGTGCACAAATTTAGAACAACCGCATTTTTCATAATCTTAAATGTTGCTGCAATTATTGCAGGCTTATATCTGGTCATGACCGACCCGCTTTTTGAAGGCATGATGGCATATGCTACGGCATTCCACATTATAAAAGATAATTATGCAGATCCGATAAAATCCGAGGATCTCTTTCAGGGCTCGATTGAAAAGATTGAAGATGGCCTTGATCCATTTACCGGCTATATTCCTCCTCGGAGCTATCAATATTATGAGGAGGAAAGTCAGGGCGAATTCTCGGGGATAGGAGTGGAAATAACCGTTCGTGACGGTTTGCTCACCGTAGTCTCACCGATTCCGGGTTCTCCCGCAGACCGGGCTGGACTCAAGGCCGGTGACCAGGTTACAATGATCGGAGACATTGATGCATCCACACTCGATCCCAATGAGGCCGTGGATCTTATCCGCGGGCAGCCGGGGACGGCAGTTGAGCTTCGAATCAGAAGGCCGGGCTTAAAAGAGCAGTTCAATGTCAAAATCGAGCGTGCCTCGGTGCAGATTAGTTCGGTTGAATATGCCGGCATGGTCAATTCGACAGGGTATATACGTCTCACAAATTTTGCCCTGAACAGTCTGGATGAGATAATCACTGCCCTTGAGTCGCTGAAGTTGATGGGGATGGACGGACTGGTTCTTGACCTTAGAGGGAATCCGGGTGGTTTTCTGGAAATTGCAGTGGCGATTACCGGGTTGTTCCTGCCCGATGACGCGCTGATTGTCTCGACCGGGGGACGCTCCTTTACCGAGGAATTCGAGCTGAGAAATTTCTTCGAGGGCGATTATCAGGATGTTCCCATGGTTGTGCTGGTCAATAATGGCTCCGCTTCCGCATCGGAAATCCTTTCCGGAGCTCTTCAGGATCATGACCGCGCAGTCATTATGGGAGATACCACATTCGGCAAAGGACTGGTACAGAATATCTCTCCTCTGCCGCAGGATGGCGCGCTCAGGCTCACAGTCTCGAAATATTATTTGCCCTCGGGCAGGATAATTCAGAAGTTTTCTGATATGGAATGGTCTGAGAATCTGGTAAAAACCGAGTCCCGGGCGGAAACTGTTTACCGCACCGACGGCGGTAGAAAAGTCTATGGCGGCGGCGGCGTGGTTCCGGATATAATATACGATGATGAGGATCCGACGATCCTCGAGTCGGTGCTTTTGGTGGGAGGTTTTTATTTCGATTTTGGTGTTGAATATCTGCAGAAGCATGGTAACGTGCTAAATCTTCCCCTGGGGCAGGATGTTCTGGACAGCTTCAGGGTCTATCTCGACAGCAGGGGAGTGCATGTCTCAGGACCGATCGAAAACGCTTTTGATGATTTCATGCAGGCGGCGAAGCAGGTTGATCCGGAATTTCCTGATAAAGCCCCGATTTCATCCATAAGGGCGAAGATAAATGGAATTGAAAATGAGTCCTGGGAGAAAAACAGGGATGAGATACTAGAAAACTTGAGTATAACGCTCAGCAATTTGGCCTATAACGACAATGAAATCTACGAGAAATACTATCTCCGTTATGATCCGGTTATACGTGCGGCCATAAACCTGCTCGAAAATCGTGCGGAATACAGGCAAATCGTGAATCCTGATCAATGATCTCATTTCGGGAGAACGTGCTTCAATCAGCAAAAGCGCAGATTTAATAGAGTTTATACTTTTTTGTTACATGTCTTCTTTTTATATTAACACAAAATTTGAGGAATCAGAATTTGATTATGAATTACTCGCTTTTTATAGATTTTGATTACACCATCACTACCGACGATGTGGGCAACAGATTTTACACCTATTTCTCTCAGGGCAAAAATGAACCATTGGTAAAGCGCTGGCTTGATCGGGAAATCAGCACCCTGGAATGCCTGACCGGAGAAGCGGAGTTATGTTCCGGAAGCCGGGAAGAATTTATCGAATATGTCGACAG
>JAABVY010000275.1:0-1057 GCA_011777135.1 Candidatus Zixiibacteriota bacterium
GGATTCGTATGCCTGACTTGAAAGGCAAGTCTGCACGTGAAGCTTTTACAATTCTTAACAACCTCGGCTTGAAATGTTCTCTGATTGGATCGGGCTCCGTAATCCGCACGATTCCGGAGCATGGCCAAGCAGTTCTCCTAGGTGATTACGTCGAACTGATCACCCGGGACAGCAAAAAGGAGGACAGCAATTAAAATATCCGAATTGATACAGATTCTACCTGACAAGCAGGTCCTCGGTGATACGGAGAGGGAAATTTCCAAGATAGAATATGACTCCCGTTTAATTGAGCCGGAGGACATGTTTGTGGCATTAACGGGAAGCAGCGAGGATGGCCATGATTACATTCCCGAATCTATACGTGCAGGCGCTGAGTGCATAGTTTGCGAGAGGGATTTCGAAGATGATGCCGTATGTAAGGTAATCGTCCCGGACAGCCGTCATGCACTCTCACTACTGGCCGCAAAATTTTACGATTTTCCCTCTAAAAGAATGCAGGTTGCCGGTATTACCGGTACCAACGGTAAAACCACCACGGTCTACATGGTCAAATCGATTCTCGATGCGGGCAACAAACGCACAGGTATCATGGGAACCATTGAGTACCTCGCCGGAAAGTATCAGTTCAACGCTTTTAATACGACTCCTGAATCTCTGCATATAGAACGTCTGCTCTCGATCATGAGAGGTGAGCGGATCCGCAATGTCGTGATGGAGGTGTCCTCGCACGGTCTCAAGACAGGCCGGGTGAATATGGTTGATTTCAATGTCGCCGGATTTACAAACCTGACCCAGGATCATCTCGATTTTCACGGAACCATGGAGAACTATCGCGAAGCCAAAGCTATGCTGATCGACAAAGTGAATGGTAAGGATAAATGGGCTGTTTTAAATATGGACGATCCCAGTTATGAGTTCTTCCTGAACCGTGTCCAATGCTCTTATTTGTCCTATTCGGTTGAGAATCCGGACGCCGATCTGCATTTGACAGGTGTTACAAAAATTGATGCGGGATATAGATTCAGGTTGAATTCCCCGCTCGGTAATGAGGAAATCC
>JAABVY010000275.1:1184-1379 GCA_011777135.1 Candidatus Zixiibacteriota bacterium
TTCAAGGTCTATGTGGATTTTGCTCATACGCCTGATGCTTTGGGTCATGTTATGAAATCCGCCCGGGAAATTGCGGGGGACAGAAATCTGATCGCGGTATTCGGCTGCGGCGGTGATCGCGATAAGAGTAAGCGGCCCCTGATGTCCAAGGCGGTCTCTGAATATGCAGATATTATCTTCCTGACCTCGGATAAT
>JAABVY010000275.1:1410-2030 GCA_011777135.1 Candidatus Zixiibacteriota bacterium
CCAAAGCCGGCTTAAATCACAGCAAGGAGACCCACGTCGTTCTCGATCGCAAGGAGGCGATTACCGAGGCGGTGCTGAGAGCATCCGAGGGCGATGTGGTTGTAATTGCCGGCAAAGGTCACGAGAACTACCAGGTTATAGGAAAAGAAAAAATTCATTTCGACGATCGTGAAGTCGTACGGGAGGCTTTAAGGGTAAAGAACAAGTGTTAACAGGGAAGTTAAACGACATCAAAGAGGTCATCCGCGGTCCGCTGCTCACGGACGCAGCGGCAACTGCTGAATTTACCGGACTTTCTATTGACAGCCGTACAATAGCCGAAGGCAATTTGTTTGTAGCCGTCAAAGGTGAGGCGGATGACGGTCATAAGTATATTAAACAGGCTTTTGATAAAGGCGCCGGCGCTGCCGTGATACAGGCAGGATATGAAGATCGGATTCCTGCCGAGCTCAGGGAACGGTGCCTCCTGGTCAGCGACACGCATAGGGGATTGCGCGAAATTGCCGTCTGGTGGAAAAACAAATTTAACCCAAAATATATTGCCGTGACGGGAACTAATGGCAAAACTACCACCAAGGAAATGATCGCGGATGTTCTCGCGCAGAAGTACAATGTCTTCC
>JAABVY010000275.1:2119-2620 GCA_011777135.1 Candidatus Zixiibacteriota bacterium
GCCCACCTGGAAACCATGGGTACTATTGAAAATATAGCCAGAGCAAAATTTGAGCTTCTGGATCACATAGATCCGGATTCGATCCGCGTTCTAAATCTGGATGATGCTATATTAAAGGCCCGGTTCGATATGGAACCTGAGCCAAAAATTGGTTATGCAGTTCGGGCTGACGCCCGGGTCAGACCGACAGGATTTTCATCCAACAGCCTGGGTAGGATTATTTTTCAGTATCAAGGCGGGGAAATACATCTGAATGTACCCGGACTGCATACCCTTTATAATGCCCTGGCGGCATGTGCAATCGCAGAGATTTTTGAAGTCGAGTTCGAAAGTGTCAGAGACGCACTCCAAAGCTACAAGGGCAAAAGCTCGCGAATGGAGATTCTCGAATTGGGCGGTGTTACAGTTATCGACGACAGCTATAATGCCAACCCGACTTCCATGGGATATGCGCTCAAGGCACTTGCACAAATGCAGGGCAAGGGGCGGAAAATAGCAATA
>JAABVY010000275.1:2639-23388 GCA_011777135.1 Candidatus Zixiibacteriota bacterium
CCTTTATGACCGCGCAGGAAGTCGTCGAAAACGTAGTGCCGAAAATAAAAGAAGGGGATCAGGTCTTGATCAAAGCGTCTCGGGCTATGCAGTTTGAGAAAATTGTGCAAGCTTTCAAAGAAAAACAGGGGGTCAGAGGCTGATGTTTTACCACCTGTTCAGTTCATTGGTCGATACCATCAGCTATTTCAACCTGTTCAGGTATATCACTTTCAGGACAGCGGCAGCCACGATTACAGCCCTGCTTGTTTCGCTTCTTCTGGGACCGCTCATCGTAAAGCTGCTTCAAAAGAAAACCGTGACCGAGAATATACGCCAGGAGGGACCAAAAAGCCATTATGCCAAGGAAGGTACTCCGACTATGGGTGGAATAATCATTCTGGCCGCCATGGTTATCCCGACTTTACTCTGGGCCGACCTGTCAAATCGGTTTGTTCAGATGATAATCCTGGTCACAATCTGGCTGGGAATTCTCGGCTTTATGGATGATTTCATGAAAGCTATTTTGAAAAAGCCCAAGGGTATGGTGGGAAAATACAAGCTTGTGGGTCAGATCACACTCGGAATCCTTTTTGGCGGTGTTCTCTATTTCTTTCCGCCCACAGAAAATTTCAACGGCTACACTGAGATACCGTTTTTCAAGGATTACATTCTCAACTTCGGCTGGCTGTTTATTCCATTTGTGATTCTAGTACTGACCGCTTCATCCAATGCGGTCAATCTAACGGATGGTCTGGATGGTCTGGCTATCGGGCTTTGTATGATGGTTTTTCTGACTTTCGCGGGATTTTCTTACGTGACCGGCCGTGCCGACTTCTCAGGTTACCTGGATATCAGCTACCTCGAGGGGGCGGGAGAATTGACAATATATTGCGGGGCAGCTATTGGCGCAGGGCTTGGATTTCTGTGGTACAACTCTCATCCGGCCCAGATCTTTATGGGTGACACCGGAGCCCTGTCGCTGGGTGGTGCCCTGGGAGCTATAGCCATTATGCTTAAGAAGGAATTATTACTGGTGATTGTGGGAGGAGTCTTTGTTGCAGAGGCGCTCTCTGTCATTATGCAAGTAGCCTCTTATAGATTGCGGGGAAAGAGGGTTTTCAAGATGGCTCCTCTCCATCATCATTTTGAATTATCGGGGTGGCCTGAAGCAAAGGTCGTCGTCAGGTTTTGGATTCTTGGAGCTTTATGCGCACTCTTGACTTTGAGTACTTTAAAAATACGGTAAGCACTATGCGCGTGGACAGAATAATCAGCAGGCCGATTGGAATCATCGGGCTGGCGCGTTCGGGTCTGGCCGCGGCCAAACTGCTGAAGCGGCTGGGAGGAGATCCGTTCGTCTCGGATGTCAAGCCAGAATCGGAACTGCAGAAAGAACTGGCCGAACTCAGGGCAGAAAACATCCCGTATGAGAGCGGCGGGCACACGCATAAACTTCTGGAGAACTCCGAATTTCTAATAGTATCGCCAGGGGTTCCGAACAATATTCCGATAATATTGGAAGCGCAGAAAATCGGCATTCCCATTTTCTCGGAACTGGAGGTGGCTTCCTGGCTATGTGAAGCTAATCTGGCGGCGGTGACCGGATCTAATGGAAAGACCACGACAACCGCTCTTCTGGGAGAGATCTTCAAGACTGCTGGATTTGAAACCGCCACGGCGGGAAACATCGGCTATGCTTTCTCCGAGGTTTGCGATCAGATTTCCTCCCGGGGATGGATCGCACTGGAGGTATCCTCCGCCCAGCTGGAACGGACTTTCGATTTCCATCCCCATGTTGCCATATTGCTGAACCTGACGCCCGACCACCTTGACCGTTACGGCACTTTTGAGGAATATGCCCACGTGAAGGTGCGTGTGGCAGAAAATATGACCGGGGTCGATTTTCTGATTGTCAATGCTGATGATGACTACCTGGTGGAACTTGTCCAGCCCGTGGAGGCCCGCAGGATTTTCTTCTCTCTAAATAAGAAAGTCGAGAGCGGAATTCATCTGGAAGGTGATAGGATCATATTTCACTCAGGAGAATTTGAGATTGAATTGGGATCAACTTCGGATATTCGCATCCCCGGCCCGCATAATGTCTACAATGCCATGGCCGCAGCCGCGGCAGCTCTGGTTGCGGGCGTACCCGGTGAATCTATTCGAAAAACTCTCAAGACCTTTGGCGGTGTCGAGCACCGGCTTGAATATGTGGATACAGTTGATGGCGTCAGGTATATCAATGATTCCAAGGGTACCAATGTCGATTCGGTCTGGTATGCTCTCCAATCTGTACCTGAGAATACGATTCTGATAATGGGAGGAAAATATAAAGGTGGGGACCTGTCTCGCTTGAATGATTTGATAAAGCAAAAAGTGAAGCACATAATAGTGATTGGTCAGGCTGCTGAAATCATGCGAGAAGCCTACAGCGATATAGTAGCAGTCAGTAAATCCGATTCGCTCGAGGAGGCAGTTACCAGTGCATCCGTGCTGGCAGATGCGGGCGACACAGTTCTGCTTTCGCCAGCCTGCGCATCATTTGATATGTTCCGTGATTTTGAACATCGTGGTCAGGTGTTTAAAGATGCGGTTTTGAGGTTGAAGACGAGGAGTTCAGGATGAGGGAGAGACGATTCGATTACACTATGTTTGCCCTGGTGGTGATCCTGCTCACTATCGGCGTTATTATGATCTATTCCGCATCAGCGTTTACAGCTCTGAAGGAAGGACAAAGCAGTCAGTTCTATTTCTGGAAACAGCTGATGTGGTTTGTTCTGGCAATATTTACGACCCTCATCGTATCCAAGATAAACTATCATCATTGGGAGAAGCTGGCATGGCCGATGCTTCTGATCTCGCTGATTTTGCTAGTCGCCGTGTTTACTCAGCGGGAAATTAACGGCTCACGCCGATGGGTTTTCATCTTGAATCAATCTCTGCAGCCTTCCGAGCTATTCAAATATGCCTTGATAATTTTTACTGCCTATTATCTTTGCCGCAAGAGAGAGATGCTATCGAGGTTAAAATCCCTGGCATGGCCCTGGGGAGCATTCGCCGCCCTCGGTATGTTCCTGATCTTGCTCCAACCCGATTTGGGTATGGTGCTCGTGATTATGATGACAATATTCGTCCTGCTCTTTATGGCGGGCCTCAAATATCGCTATGTATTGGCTGGAATTCTTATACCGGTAGCCCTGGCGGCATTCATGGTATTTGTCGTAAATTATAAACCCGCGCGCCTGCAAGCATTTCTCCATCCGGAAACCGCCTTGCGCACACATGCTTACCAGCAGATTCACTCCCTGTTCGCCATAGGATCCGGTCAGTTGCTTGGAAAGGGAATTGGACGAGGGGCGGCCAAACTCATGCATCTGCCAGAGTCCCACACCGATTTCATAATAGCCAATGTAGCCGAGGAAGGCGGATTCATTATAATACTCCTTTGCCTGGGACTTTACTTCATGATAATAGTACGGGGGCTCAGGGTGGCATCTCTGGCGCAGGATCATTTCGGGTTTTACCTGGCTTTTGGAATTGTATC
This sequence comes from Candidatus Zixiibacteriota bacterium, assembly GCA_011777135.1. GTDB lineage: Bacteria > Zixibacteria > MSB-5A5 > JAABVY01 > JAABVY01 > JAABVY01. Next base: position 6,166 of record JAABVY010000275.1, read on the forward strand.
GATTTTAACACTCAGTATAATCATAAATATCAGCGTCGCGGTAAGACTCATGCCTACTACGGGCATGACTCTGCCGTTTCTGAGTTATGGGGGGAGTTCCCTTCTTTGTTCATCGTTTGGAATAGGTGTGTTGTTGAATATTTCACGCCATCAGTGCAAGGTGTCGAAGCTGTTTGATAAACGAAAAAGTTAAAAATCTGGCGGTCGCCGGGGGTGGAACCGGAGGACATATCTTCCCAGCCCTGGCAATCGCGATGGAGTTGCAAAGGCTCATGCCGGAAATCGGTATAAAATATCTGGGTAAGAAAGACAGTCTGGAAGAGAAGCTGGTAGCGCATCATGACTGGCAGTTCATTCCTATTCCTGCCCGTCCTCTCAAGCGCAAGCTGTCTCTTTCAAACTTATTGATACCCCTTACTCTCATGAGCGGTTCTCGTCTGACCAGGGCGATTATAAAGAACCATCGGATTGACGGCCTGCTTGGTACAGGCGGATATGTCTCCGTTCCAGCCTTGATGGGCGCCCGTAAAGCGCGTGTAAAAATATTTCTGCAGGAGCAGAATAGCTTCCCCGGCATAGCTACGAGACTCTTTGCCAAACATGCAGACCTCTGTTTCCTGGCCTACCCGCAGGCCGGAAAATATCTGGCGTCAGAGTCGAAATTCTTTGAGGTGGGAAATCCGCTTCGTCCCGGCTTTGCAATAGCCAAACAGGATGAAGGCCTGAAATTCTTCGGACTCCGGCAGGATAAAAAGACTCTGTTGATATTTGGAGGCTCCCAGGGGGCTGAAGCTCTAAACCAGAAAGTTAAAAGCAGTCTGGGTGACTTTGGAAAAGACGGCAGGATTCAATTGATATGGCAGGCCGGTAAATATAATTTTGACTTTTACAAATCCGCTTTTGAGGAATCCGGTGTCAACGGTGCAATCCTCGAATTCATCGACCGCATGGAGATGGCTTATGCCGCCGCCGACCTGGCATTCTGCCGATCCGGAGCGCTTTCACTTTCGGAACTTGCCGCAGTCGGCCTTCCCTCGCTTCTGGTACCTTATCCCTATGCGGCCGAGGACCATCAATATCATAATGCCAGAGTCTATGATGAAGCCGGTGCTGCCAGGGTCATCAGGCAGACCGAACTGGAACAGTTCAATCTCTATGAATATGTCTCCGGGCTCTTTTCAGACCCTGAAAGATTAAAAAAGATGTCGGAAGCAGCCGGGTTGCTGGCCGATCCCGACGCATCCAGAAAAATAGCAGAAAAAATCATCGAGGTTCTAAAGTGGTAAAGTTTGGAAAACTGAGAAAATTGCATTTTGTGGGCATAGGTGGCATCGGCATGTCCGGTATGGCCGAGATGCTGCATAACCTCGGATACCATATTACCGGCAGCGATCTGGCTGCCAGCGAGGTAACAGACCATCTGCAGAAAATCGGGATAACTGTTTACTTTGAGCACAAGGCAGAAAATGTCGGCGATGCCAATCTTGTGGTTTACTCATCCGCAGTGCCCCTTGATAATCCTGAACTGAAGTATGCCCGCCAGAATAAAGTTATAATAGTACGCCGGGCCGAGATGCTGGCGGAACTCATGCGCATGAAATATTCCATCGGTATCGCCGGGACGCATGGCAAGACTACAACAACCTCACTTATCGGACAGATAATGACCGATGCAGGTATGGATCCTACCGTCATAGTGGGGGGACGGGTGATCCAGTTTGGAACCAATATCAAGCTGGGACATTCCGATTACCTGGTGGCTGAGGCGGATGAGTACGACCGCTCATTCCTGCGTATGACTCCCACCGATGTAGTTCTTACGACTCTGGAAGAAGATCATCTGGACTGCTATGAAGGGATCGAAGATCTCAAGCAGGCCTTTGTAGAATTTGCAAATAAAGCGCCTTTCTTCGGTACTGTTCATATCAATATGGATGATCCTAACCTGGTCTCATTGATTCCACAGATAAATCATCCCGTAGTTACTTATGGTCTGGCTTCACAGGCGGATTATCAGATTGACAATGTCACCTATCTTAATAATGTCACCGAGTTTGATGTCAGGACCAAGAAACGTGAGCTGGGGCATGTCAAAATACAGCTGCCGGGCTTCTTCAATGCCATGAACAGCCTGGCGGCTATCTCGATCTGCATGGAGCAGGAGATCCCGTTCGAGACTATTAAAGAGTCTCTCGGCAATTTCCGCGGCGTCAACCGGCGCTTTGAAATTATCGGGCAGGTTGATGAATATATGGTAGTGGACGATTACGGACATCATCCCACCGAGGTCGAGGCCACCCTGCGTGCAGCCAAGCGCGGCTACAATCGTCCCGTGATAGCGATATTCCAGCCGCATTTATATAGCCGTACCCGCGATTTCTATCGTGAGTTCGCAAAGGCGCTATTGTCCGCGGATGTCATGATTGTGGCAAGGATCTATCCAGCTCGTGAGAAACCTATCGAGGGCGTAACCGGACAGCTTATTGTCGATGCCGCCAAAAGCTTCGGGCATCAGGACTGCCATTATATCGATGATGTCACCATGCTGCCGGAATTCGTGATGGATAATTTAATGGACAAAGCAATAATAATGACCATCGGTGCTGGATCGATCTATAGAATTGCTCCTGAAATAGTTGAGGCTCTCAAGAAATGAAGAAAGCGCATTACAGAATTGGTATGCTGATTTTTATCCTGGGAGGAGGAGCGCTGTTAGCAGGCATATATCATTATGATTTGATCAGGATAGAAGCAGTCGACTGCAGGGCTGATCATGGGGAATTTTCGATTCCCGTTGATGATTATGTCAAAGAGCATATTGGCACTTCGATTCTCGATTACCCTTCAGCCTCCTATGTTGATACAATCCTTTTCCGGTATCCGCAGGTTTCACGGGCATCGGTCAATCTCAATCCATCCGGAAAGGTGGTATTTGACTACGATCTGAAACAGCCAATCGCATTGATAAGTCTTGACATCGTGTACGGCCTTACAGCAAGAGGAGAACTCGTGCCTGCTCAAGAAGGTGATCTGCCGATTATCACCGGTTTAAAAATAAAACATGTCAAATTATATGAACAGCTTGATGAAAGTAAGATCGGCTATGCATTGAAACTGGCAAATCTGCTGAATTCGAATATAACCGGTATTGAAAATGCCGTTTCATCGGTAAATCTCGCACATCCGTCCGGATTGTCGGCTCACGTGAAGGGCTGTCGCAGCGAGTTCATTCTGGGTCGGGGGGACGAGTTAAAAAAATTCAGGAAGCTTGGCGAATACCTGGAATTCTTTTGTGCGCTGGGAAACAATATTCGGGCGGTAGACTTTAGATTTGAAAATCAACTTATTTTGAAAAAAGATCAATGAAATAGAGGGCTATGTCATGGGAAGAGAAACAACATTTGCTGTAGTTGACATCGGTTCCACAAAGATTGCCACCCTGATCGCAAGCAAAAGCGGCCAGGATGAGCTTTCTGTGCTTGGATGTGGATCCGTGAAAGTCGAGGATATATTCCGTAAAGGTATCCTCTCGAATATCGACAGAACCGCAAGGACGCTGGCGATGTCGGTCTCTGCGGCCGAGGAAATGGCCGGAATAAAAGTCCAGAATCTCACTGTCGGGTTCTCGGGTGAACATCTCAGGTCCTTCAACTCCCTGGGAGTGGTACCGGTCTCGAAAACCGAGAACCAGATAACCGATAATGAGGTGGAATCCGTCATTGAAGCCGCCCAGGCGGTATCATTGCCATTCGAACGCGAAATTCTGCATGTTCTCCCGCAGGAATTCTTTATAGACCAGGGTGACGGCATCAAGGATCCCATAGGAAATACAGGAGTCCGGCTCGAAGTCCAGGTACATGTGGTGACTGCATCAACAGCCGCAACCCAGGCGATTTACAAGGCAGTTCGGGCGGCCGGTTATGAAATAACGAACCTTGTTTTAAATCCGATTGTAGTCGGTTCCGCGCTTTTGTCAGCCGAAGAGGAGGAGGTCGGCACACTGCTGATCGATATTGGAGGCTCAACAACGGATATAGCCATATACTACAAGGGGGCGATCCGCCATACAGCGTCAATCGGAATGGGGGGCAAATATGTTACCAATGATATTGCGGTGGGGCTTCAAATCCCGAACAATCTCGCGGAAAATATAAAAATAGCCAACGGCCACGCTTTTTCCGCCTCAATCGATCCAATTGAAATGGTGGAAATACCCGAAATTGGCGGTCGCAAACCGACCAAGGCTTCACGTGTGCTCCTGGCCTCAATAATTGAAGCCCGTGCAGAGGAAATATTTGACCTGGTAAAGACCACTGTTAAGCGTTCGGGATATTCCAATAAGCTGGCCTGCGGCGTGGTCATAACCGGTGGCGGAAGCAGACTGCGGGGATTGGATAAACTGGCCCGAAAAGTATTCGAACTTCCTGTCAAAATCGGTTATCCCGAAAAAATACATCTGCCGGAAGAATTTTATGGCAGACCGGAGTATTCGGCTGCGATCGGCCTTCTGGCCTACAGCCTTAGACATCCTGTGGAACATGAGGAAAAGAGGAATGTTTTCGTACGCCTGTTCCATAAAGTTGAAGACGTAATAAGTGCCATTTTCAATATATAAGACTAGAGGAGGAAAAGCATGATAGAGTTTGTTCCAGATGAACGCAATAGCGCCAAAATAAAGGTGGTAGGGGTAGGCGGATCAGGAGGCAACGCCATCAACCGGATGATCGAATCCGGTCTGACCAACGTTGATTTTGTCTCCATTAACACCGACATGCAGGCTCTGGACGGCAACAAGGCCGGGACCAAGATCCAGATCGGTACCAAGATAACCAGGGGTCTCGGTGCAGGAGCAGATCCCGAGGTTGGAAGAAGAGCGATCGAGGAGGATCGCGACAAGGTGGCAGAAGCATTGCAGGACGCAGACATGATTTTCGTGACTGCTGGTATGGGCGGAGGAACCGGAACAGGTGCAGCCCCGATAGTTGCAGAAATCGCCAAGGAACTCGGTGCTCTGACAGTGGCCACCGTGACCAGACCATTCGATTTCGAGGGACGCAAACGTATGAACCGTGCCTTAAACGGAATTCATGATTTGAAATCCCGTGTCGACACATTAATCGTCATTCCCAATCAGCGCCTGATAGATATCGCCGATAAGGATACGCCGCTGACAGATACATTCCTCATGGCCGACGAGGTGCTTCTGCATGCAACCCGCGGTATCTCCGACCTGATTACGATTCCGGGATTGATCAACTGTGACTTTGCTGATGTCAAAACCGTGATGAAGGAGATGGGCGATGCTTTAATGGGAACCGGCACATGCTCAGGGGAAGACCGTGCCCAGGAGGCGGCCCATCAGGCAATCAGCTCGCCTCTTTTGGAAGATGTCTCTATTACCGGTGCCAGGGGTGTCCTGATTAACATCTGCGGCGGTCCAGACATAACGCTGCATGAAGTCAATGCGGCCACATCGATTATCTCCGAAGCGGCCGGTTCAGATGCCAATATTATATTCGGAGCGGTCATTGATCCCGAAATCAAAGGTGAATTCAGAGTCACCGTGATCGCCACAGGATTCGGCAAGTCTAAAGCCGAATCCGAGTTCGATACTCGTGTAGTAGATCTTTTCAGCCAGCATGACGTCACCCGGCAGCCTAAATCCAGAATCGAAAGAGAGGTCGTTGAAGAGGATCCTGTGGAGGAAACGGGGGAAGTCGGTATGCAGCAGCCGCCGATGGTGCATAATCCTGAGGTGCCGACCTTCATTCGCAAAAATTACCAGGAGAAATTCGATTCTTTTAAATAGCAAGTGTTACGACACCTCTAGTTGCTGATGTCTGAAATCCCCGGAGGGGGGAGGGAGGCCCTGTCTGAGAAATCAGGCAGGGCTTATTTTTTTTCTTCTTGTTGACCGCGTGTTCATGAATGAGTTATAATCACGGTAATTGGATAGATTATTATGCAAGAATACGAGCCCCAAAATAAAGAGTTTGAGAAGACTATCCGTGAGAGTTTTGCGAAACAGAATCTGATGCAGGCTTTTGGTGCAAAACTGATCTCCATCACACCGGGCGCAGCCACCATCGAATTGCCATATCGCGATGATTTGACACAGCAGCATGGGTACCTGCATGCCGGGGTTATAACTGCAATAATTGATTCTGCCTGTGGTTATGCCGCCTTAAGCTTGATGCCACAGGATATGGAAGTTATGAGCGCCGAATATAAGATCAACCTTTTATCGCCTGCAGACGGCGAAAAACTCGTTGCCAGAGGTACCGTTCTTAAACCCGGCAGGAAATTGTATGTTGTCAGGGGAGATGCTTATTCTGCCAGAGACGGAAAGGAGAAACATGTGGCGGCTTTTCAGGGCACCATGGTTGCGGTCCGGAAAAAAGACTGAATCCTGACTTGCCCCCATATTTCTGATTTTCACCTTGACATCCGCAGCTATTGATTGCAGATTATGAGTTAAATTAAAATATAGCTATGGGGTGGCCGAAAGGTCTGAGATCAAACCCATTGAACCTGATACGGGTAATTCCGGCGTAGGGATTTGAGTTTTGGCCGCTTACTTTAATTTAGGGCGGCTTTTTTTATTCAATTACAGGAGGAAATATGATTGATGTTGGAAAAGATGCCGCGGAGAATTTAAGAAAACTGAGAGAACAGAAACCCCTTGTACATAATATAACCAATTATGTGGTAATGAATTTTACTGCTAATTCGCTCCTAGCCATGGGCGCCCTGCCGGTTATGGCTCATGCCGAAAATGAGGTGGAGGAAATGGCCTCGATAGCAGGAGCACTTGTAATAAACATCGGTACCCTCTCGGATCCATGGATCCGGGCAATGTTCCTGGCGGGCAAAGCAGCCAATAAGAACGACATCCCGGTTATCCTCGATCCGGTAGGGGCGGGTGCCACCAGCTTCCGCACCAATACGGCAAAACAGCTTATTACAGAACTGGATATAGCTGTTATCAGGGGAAATGCCTCCGAAATGCTCTCGCTTTCGGGAGAAGATTCAAGGACTAAAGGCGTCGATTCGATCCATACGGTTGAGGATGCCGCCCAGGCGGCCGTCGAACTTGCACTGGAACTGGATGCTGTTATAGCCATTACCGGGGAAAAAGACCTGGTCACCGATGGCGACACTGTTTTCAGGGTAAATAATGGGCATAAATTGATGGGCATGGTAACGGGCAGCGGATGTGTGGCCACTGCGGCTATCGCCGCCTTTATGGCTGTGAATGATAACTTTTTGAGAGCCACAGCTTTTGCCCTTGGTTACTTTGGCCTCGCCGGACAGTGGTCAGCAATAAAAAACACTCGGCCAGGCTCATTCAAGGTTGGACTCGTTGATTCCCTGTATGACATCGGTTCCGATGATCTCATGACTGGCCTGAAGCTGGAGGTCATGCATGAAGCCTGATTACAGCCTGTATCTTGTTACCGATCGGGGACTTTCCAGAGGCCGTACAAGTATGGAGATAATAGAAGCGGCCGTGAAAGGCGGCGTAACGGTAGTGCAGCTTCGCGAAAAGCATGCTAATACAAGGGAGTTTCTGCACGAGGCGCTAAAGGTACGGAATTTCTGCCGGGAGAAAAATATACTCTTCATTATAAATGATCGTCTCGACATCGCCCAGTCAGTCGATGCTGACGGCGTCCATCTTGGTCAGGATGATCTTCCAATCGAATATGCTCGCAGATTTTTGGGGCCCGACAAAATAATCGGTACCTCCGCTTTCAACGAGACAGAAGCGATGGAAGCTGAAAAAGCAGGCGCCGACTACCTGGGAATCTCACCCATCTTCACAACACCAACAAAACCCGAACTGGAAACAGGAATCGGGATCGACGGCTTGCGAAAAATACGCAAATCGGCTAAAATTCCGATGGTTGGCATCGGCGGCCTTGGTTCAACCAATGCTTATGACGTGATTATGGCGGGAGCTGACGGCATAGCAGTGGTTTCGGCTATTGTCTCCGCTGCCGATCCAGAAAAAGCGGCGGCTGAGATAAAATCCGAAATCGAAAGGGCCAGAAAGGACATGCTGTGAAATTAAAAGACGTAGGTGAATTCGGATTTATAGACAGAATCAAGGATGACGCCTTGATTCGCAAATATATGGGTCTGGTGGGTATCGGAGATGATTGCGCGGTATTCAAGGTTGACGAGGGAAAATCCATTTTGCTGACCACCGACATGCTCCTGGAAAGGGTGCATTTTCTACGGGAAGTCATGACTCCTCACCAGATAGGCTATAAGGCCCTGGCGGTGAATCTCTCCGATATCGCCGCTTCGGGTGGTTTGCCAAGAGAGGCGTTTGTCTCTATCGCTGTGCCGGAGGATCTGTCGCTCGAGGAGTTGCTGGAGATATATCAGGGCATGAAGGACCTGGCGCGCAAGTTCGATGTTAATATAACCGGCGGGGATACAACCACTTCGCTGCAGGATCTGGTTATAAATATTGCCCTTACAGGTGAAATTGATGAGGACCTGATATTATATCGATCGGGCGCAAAAGCCGGTGATCTCATCTGTGTCACTGACAATCTTGGTGATTCAGCCGCTGGTTTGGACCTGATCCTGAATCATCGAAAAGAAATGCATAATTATCCTCAACTTATTAAACAGCATTTTATGCCCATTCCACATGTCGAGCAGGGGCGGGCTATCTCCCGCTCGAAAATGGCAACCTCCATGATGGATATTTCCGACGGGCTGGCATCTGATATTCGTCACATCAGTAAGGCCTCAAAATTGGGGGCGGTTCTGTACGAGGAAAGATTCCCTCATTCAGAAGAGTTTCAAAAATATCTCGCCGAATTAAAACCTGACTATCTTAAAACCGCCATAGGAGTTGGCGAGGACTATTGCCTTCTGCTGACAGTCCCTCAAAAGAACTTTGCCGATCTTAAGAAGAATCTGAATGAACTAGGCCATCAATTGTACAACGTCGGCGAGATGACTGAAGGAGAAGATATCTACATTATTTCAAAAAAGGGCGAAAAGTCGATCCTCACATTAAGCGGCTGGGATCAATTCAAGGAGCATTAATTATGAAGAATATACTACCCGTAGTTTTAACCATAGCCGGTTCGGATTCCGGCGGCGGAGCAGGTATTCAGGCTGACCTGAAAACGTTTTCATCCCTGGGCACATTCGGCACCACTGTGATAACTGCAATTACCTCGCAGAACTTGGACGGTGTCCGTTCAATCCAGGCCATCAAGACAGACATTGTCAAGGATCAGATTGAATCCGTTTTAGACGGTTTTAAAGTAAAAGCAGTCAAGACCGGTATGCTATTTTCGCGGGAGATTATCGAAACTGTGGCTGAGACAATAAAGAATTACAAAGTAGNNGCTCCAGGCTGATAGAAGATGAAGGTATCGAAGCCTTGACCAAAGAGCTTTTTCCCCTGGCCAACGTGGTCACTCCAAATATTCCGGAAGCCGAATTTCTGACAGGTATGGAGATAAAGAATAAGCGGCAGATGACCGAGGCATTAGAAGCTCTGATTGAGCTCTATCCGGCAACAGTATTTGTATTGAAAGGGGGACATCTGGAGGATGCCGCGATCGATATCTATGGCAGCAACTCATTGACTGTTAATGAGTTAAAGTCTGAGAAGGTGGCCGGTGTCAACAATCATGGCTCCGGATGTACATTTGCATCGGCTGTGGCCGCCTATCTGGCACGCGGTCATGAAATCGAAGAATCACTCAATCTTGCTAAAAACTTCATCAGCGGCGGTTTACGTAACAGTCTCAGACTGGAAGGGGGGATTAGTCTGATTGATCATTTCTGGCGCTCGGAAAAAGGAATACACTGATCACTTTGTGAATCGTCTGGAGAGGATTTCGATCACTTCCTTTTCCAGGGCGGCGAGCGATTTCTCTTTTGCTTTCAGCTCACCTATTTCATCCCTCTGATCGTCATCATCCATAAACCGCTCATGCAGCAGTTCCTGCAGACGGCTGGCCTTTTCCTGTGATATTTCCTGCTCATGCTCAAGAGAGGTAAGGAGCTTCGTAAGGGCCATTTTTATCGTCTCAGAATCTGAGATATATTTCTGCTTGCAGACATCGACCTGCTTAATATATTCGTCTTTATCGCGGTCCACCTGCTTGAAAAGTGATTCCAGAATATGGTGTACATCAAGATCCTTATTCCCGGGGCTCTTTATCCCGGTAAGGCGCTTCTGGACATTCTTCGACCACTCGATGGTCTCCTTGAATTGTTCCTTAATTTTTGCCACCGCATTCCCCTCCTATCTTCTTTAAATCCCTCACAATATCATAAGCCGCGTTGGGCTTGGCAATCATCCTCGCACCCTCCGACAACGATTTAAGATTTTCCGGATTTTCGATTAATTCAGTTAATCTATACGGCAATCCGGCCAGCTGGTTCAATTTAATTCCGGCACCCTGCTCCATCAGGAATTCAGCGTTACGCTCCTCCTGACCAGCATAGGGCTTGTATATGGCAATTGGTGTCCCTGCGGCCATACATTCCGAGGTCGTCAGACCACCGGACTTGGTTATTACTATATCGGCCAGTGCCATTAACTCCTCCATAAAATCTATGTACCCGAATATCCTGTAGGATATGTTATTCTCTGCGAACCTTTTCTTTATCCTGCCGGGAATCGGCCATTCCTTTCCCGCCAGCATAATCAGCTGGATCGGATGAGGTACCATGGTAAGGTACCTGACGAAATGTTCGAAGTTACCCTTTGTAAACACATCCCGAAACAAAAGAATAGTGAAAATATTAGAATCGAGATTGTATTTTTCCCGCAAGGCCTGCTTTTCTTCGATTTTGGTATATTTTGGATGAATAGGGATCCCGGTAACTTTGATATTATTATTCTTAATACCTAAAAACTCTTTTAATGTCAAAAGTTCCGATTTGATTGCCTCGGTCGGTACATAAAATCTATCTGCTCCCGGCGTCAGCCATGCCGTATGGATGCCGTAATCGGTCACGATTATGGCAAATTTCGCTGGACTGTTCATCTTCTGATTTAACAGGTATACCGCATCAGACGGCATAAAGTGGGTTGAAACGACTATATCCGGCTTCTCCTTCTTCACGAGCCTGATAAACTTGCCCATGACCAATTTCCTGAAAAACCAGCTGAGCCTGCCGGGCGGCTTGAACTTGTGAAGGTCCTCTCCTCTGGAGAACGCGATTCGCCACAAAATCGGAAAACGGCTGGCCATCAGTAAATAACCTCGCGAATATATAAATCGGAACAAGGCTGGAGTATAATCGAGGATATCTTCCGTAACCACATCATCTTCAGGATATAATTCAGACCAGGCAATCCTCAATGCGTTGGTGGCGGCTTTATGACCCGCGCCGGCCGACGTGAACAATATGCGCACCTTCTGACCGGTGCCGGGCTTGTATCGGGCGTCTTTATCCTGATCCTTTTCTATGATCTCAATCCCTTCCTAAATGGCCTGTCATCTTTTACAATATATAATTCTATCGGACGCATTCAACATTCAACTTTATAAAGCTTTTTGTCCCTGCTGTTTCAAATAAGATTGTAGCCCGGCTCTTTTCCTGTTCGCCATCTCAATAACATCCCTTCAAAGCAAACTGGCCCGCACCATCCAGCATATTTCAACCTGAAGTGATTTAGTCGGATATGCCGGAAAACTGTTTTTGGATGGTTAAAGTTTCGTGAAAAATACCGATAGAGAAACTAGTTTCACAAAAAAACAAATCGCATAAAAACAGAAACAAATTGCCGTAAGGGTCATGAGAATGGCAACATTTGACCACATTCCCACTTTAACCAGCAGGATCGCTCCCTTTGTATTGGATCACAATCAATGCAAGTTTCTTGATTCCCTGAGTGCCTTCTGTGAGGCACATGACTCAAAAGAGTTGATATCAAGGTTGTGCAGCTGCATTGATGATTTTACAGAGTTTCACATTGCATATGTTCTGCTGCGGCCGGAATGTGAATTCGGCAACAACCTTCCCCGGTTTGCAGACCTGTCAACTTTCGATCTACGCTATGATAATTCCGGTTTTGTCATGAGGATGCATGATGACGGCCTGGAGATTTTTGCCGTCATAAAGGATAAAAACTGTAAACGCGGAAGACTCAATCTCGCTCTGGCAATTTTGCCCGAAAGCAGTTCCAATCCCCGTCTGGAGGCCGAAAAGTTGAGCATCGCGCTTGAGAAATCGGCAAAGAAAGGCAAAAGTTCCAGCGGCTATGCGGCCGAGGCAAAAGCCTCGAACCAGGCCATAAGCGCTACAACTTTGACCGGAATAATAAAAAGTGTCATTTCAAAGAGCGGATATGCACAAAGACAGATTAGCTGCAGATATTATGATGGTCTGGCTGATTCCGAAATTATGATTGGGACGGATCAGGTTCGCGAAGTAATAGATCAGATTCTTACCAGGGTCCGTGAAGCCACGCCTGAACATTCCGGAATTGTAGAGATAGACCTCAGCCGGGATGAAGAAATTGTGCAAATATGTATCATTATCAAAGATAATCGATCTAAAATTAGGCCGGAGCTTCTAAGGATGGTAAAAGAGCCCCATACTTCCACCAGGGAGGGTGGATCCGGTCTGGATCTTGCAGTGGCTGAAAGTATTTGTCGGGCAAATGGTGGAAAGTTGCAGATCGACAGCCCGGCCAATGGAGCCACCCGAGTAAAAATATCATTTCCTCGCAAAGAACGACCAAATATAAAGGAGTGAGATCACACACCATGGAAAAAATACTAATTGTTGATGGCGAAATAGCATTGAGACAATCGCTCAATATCCTGCTGGCCAGACACTCTTACTGTGCTGAAACAGCCGATTCAGCCGGCCAGGCGCTTTCCATTCTCGAAAATGAACACTTTGATATGGTCATAACCGACCTGCGCATGAAGGAAATGAATGGTCTGGAGCTTCTGCGCCGTATCAAAAATATGTATCCCCATGTAGAGGTGATAGTTTTAACCGATTTCGGTTCCATCGGGGTGGCGCTGGAAGCTATGAAAGCCGGTGCATTCGACTTTGTAACCAAACCGTTCAAAAACGAACAGCTTCTCGTGGTTGTAGAAAAAGCGCTGGAGAGACGCAAGTTGATTTCAGAAATTAGGTATTTGAGGGATGCATTGCGCAAAGATTATTCGGACGAAAATATCATTGCCCAATCTCCTCAAATGATGGCAGTGATGGATCTGGTTAGAAAAATCGCCTCACAGAATCTCACCGTTCTCATAAGCGGAGATTCTGGAGCCGGAAAGAAAACCATTGCTAGGATAATCCATAACCTGTCTGCCCGAAAAGATAATAGATTTTTCGCAATAAACTGCTCAGCCATGCCGGAGCAGCTTCTGGAAATAGAACTTTTTGGCCAGGCAGGCGGCACCATAGAAGGTGTTACATGTACCGCTAAAGGTCTCTTGGAAAAAGCCGCGGGCGGTACGATTCTCCTGGATGAAATCTCCGATATGCCTTTGTCTTTGCAATCCAGAATACTGCGGGTCATGGAGGAAAAGGTCATCAGGCCGGTTGGGTCGGATACTGAGACTGAGATAGATGTACGGATTCTCGCCTCGACCAGTAAAGATCTGGCCCGGATGGTTAAAGCCGGCACATTCCGAGAAGATTTATATTATCGTCTGGATGTGATTCGTATACATGTACCTTCGCTTGCAGAGCGATGCGAGGATATAATGCCGCTGGCCGAGCATTTCCTCAAAAAGTGTGGCGGCGAACTTGGAAGGCCAGGCCTACGTATGGATTCCTCCGCAGCAAATTCCCTCCTGAATTATGAATGGCCTGGAAATGTCAGGGAATTGAAAAATACTATTAAACGGGCTGTTGCCCTGACCAACAGGGATACTCTTGATCAGGAGGATATCTTCTTTGCCCCCAACGTACTGGGTCATCCCCGCAGGCTGCAGTTGCGCAGGCCGCCGGAAACAAGCACCCTTGAAGATACCCAGCGGGAACATATAAGGCGCGCCCTGGCTTCCAATAATTGGAATTATACCCGGACATCAAAACAGCTCGGGATAGGCCGAACGACACTCTGGCGCAAAGTAAAGAAGTACAATCTGAAGCCGGAGACAATCGTTTCAGATTAAGGTAAAATTAACAGTGGAAGTATTATGACAGATATAAAAAAGAAAATGAGGATTCTGATCATCGATGACAATCCCGGTTTCCTGGAATCTACCCATATGGCCCTGAGCAAAATCGGCTTCGACTGCCATAATTCCCGAACTGTAGAACAGGCTCAGGAGTTGCTTCAAGAAGAGAAATTCGATCTGATCATCTGCAACTATTTTATGCCCGAATGCAATGGCCGGGAGGCGCTGAAAAAGCTGGGAGATTCTGATCCTGAGTGTAAACTTATATTGACGTCCACATATCCATTGGACGTGAAATTTAAAAAAACCGACCGCTTCATATTTGTCGACAAATTGGGCCTCGTGGATTGGCTGTCAGAAAAATATTCGGAAGTTCTGTATGTCTGAAATCAAATGGATGACGGATAATTCGGCCCGTCCTACGGAAATCGAATTCCGCAGGATAGACAGGTCCGAGCTTCAGGCTGAAAGTTCTGCGTACGCCGAGAACTCGGTTTTTCGCAGCCTTAAGAAAGTCATCAACAGCTCCTATACCCGTTATGAGCTATTCATGAAGCTCTGCTCGAAGCTTGATAAGTTTTTCGCCATCAACAGGGCCTCATTGGCTTTATATGATGAAGAAAATGATCTAATGAGTATTACTCATGTACAGATAAACCGTGAATTCAGAAATGGTGTTCATCTCAATGTAGTGGCGGGCAAGACCCTGATGAAAAAGGTTCTGGATAGCGGTCATGTGTATGTTCGCGATTATTCTCAGGATATCGAAGCAATAGAACTGGAAAAGAAGATATTGATGGATAAGAATTCCAAAAGTTTGGCCATAATTCCCCTCGTCCATGGAAACAAGAAGATCGGTACCCTGAATATTACATCCAGCTCCTATCAGGCATTCAGCATCCTGGAATCCCATATCTTCGACTATTTCTTTCACAAGACCTCGGAGAAGATGTCCGAACTTCCGCAATGATCTGTTCTCAGACTGTTTTTAAGCTGATTTGATAGATTACAGTTAGCCCCCCCGAAATATTTTGTTGAATTATATATTCAATCTGTTTAATATGGCCGTACCAGGATTAAAAGGAAGCTTTGAACATCCAGAAGATACAAGTGTTATCTAATGTGAATACTAAAAATAATCGGTCGGCAATTTTGGCCTCAAAGGGGATGTCATGAAATTTGCTCGAATGCATCAATGGACTACTGATCTGAAAGAAGCTGCCAGGATACAGGAAGAACTTGTTGATTTAGTAGAGGTGAGACCTCCGGACAGAGAATTCGAGACAATTGCCGGTGCCGATGTTGCTTATTCCAAGAGAGATGAGGCGATCTTCGCCAGCGTGGTGGTAATGAAGTTCCCCGAGTTGGTCCCCCTGGAAAAGGTGCGTGCGCAATCCTATGTCAATTTCCCATATATCCCCGGTTTTCTGTACTTCAGGGAAGGCCCGGTCCTGGCCAAAGCTCTGGAGCGGCTCGAGACTGTTCCTGATGTCATTATGTTTGACGCCAACGGTATAGCTCATCCAAAGAGGATCGGCATGGCATCGCATTTTGGGCTAATGCTTGATCTCCCGGTTATAGGCTGTGCCAAGAAGAAGCTGATTGGAAATTTCAGGACTTTGCCTGATGAGTTGGGGGCAAGAGCCCCGCTGGAGGCTGAGAATGAGGAGATGGTTGGCTATGCTGTGCGTACAAGGATGGGCGTCAAGCCGCTCTTTGTTTCCGCCGGACATAAGATAGATAATGAAACCGCGGCCGATGTAGTGTCCGCCACAACCCGGGGCTACCGGCTGCCCGAGCCCTTGAGGATCGCCCATATCATGGTAAACAAAATGCGCCGTAATTACGACAGCAGGCAGAAACCGCGAAGGGATCAACAAAGCAGGGATCGACGCTGAAAAGGTTTTAATGATGCTGGAGAAGATAAGAAATCTGGCCGAGAAATATTACCCACGTATGGTCGAATTAAGGCGATATTTTCATACGTATCCGGAAACCGCATTCGAGGAGATTCGAACCTCCAGAAAAATCAAATCTGAATTAAGCCGGCTCAAAATAGAAGCGAGCTCGATGGCCAGAACGGGCATTCTTGGCGTTCTCAAGGGCCGGAAGGAGAAACCCGTATGCGCGCTCAGGTCTGATATTGACGCCCTGCCTATCCACGAAAAAACAGATCTTCCCTTTAAATCGAAAAATGAGGGCAGGATGCATGCCTGCGGGCATGATATGCATATGGCTATGGTTTTGGGCGCGGCGATGATTCTGAAAGATATAAAATCCGAGCTCAAAGGCACAGTGCGATTCATTTTCCAGCCTGCAGAGGAGGTTCCGCCGGGAGGCGCGATTGAAATGATTAACGCCGGAGTGATGAAGAATCCTCCCATAAAAATGATCTTCGGAGTGCACAATGAACCCAATATTCCCACTGGTAAAATAGGTGTCAGGGATGGAGTTATGATGGCTGAGGTGCTGGATTTCAATCTGACCGTACGCGGCAAAGGCGGGCATGGAGCGCGTCCTCATGACACAATTGACAGCATAGTTATTGCCTCGCAAATTATCAATGCCGCTCAGTCGATCATTTCCAGGCGAATTAATCCTAATGACGGGGCTGTATTGACCATCGGCACAATCGAGGGGGGAAGCGCCCGCAATGTCATTGCCGGCGAAGTCTTCATGCGGGGCACTATAAGGGGAACCGATCCAAAATCAGTTCAAAAGGTCAAAAAGAGACTTGAGAAGACAGCTACCGGCATAACCAGCGCCCACGGAGCAAAATATAATCTGGAATATGTCGCTAATTATCCTGCATTGAAGAACAATCCGGCCGCAAATCGGTTCATTATTGAAACTGCACATAAATTGTATGGTAAAAAGAGTGTAACATATCTCGAGAAACCGGAGCTCGGAGGTGAAGATTTCGCCCGATATCTGAAATATGCACCCGGTGCGATGTTCCGATTGGGAGTCCGAAACCGGCATGTTGGCGCTGTGCATCAATGGCATAGCAATATGTTCAATATTGACGAGGAAGCGATGAAAATCGGGAGCGCCATGCTTGCTGGCGCAGCCTATAACTTTC
>JAABVY010000275.1:23401-29894 GCA_011777135.1 Candidatus Zixiibacteriota bacterium
TGAATAAAATCCTTCGCGAATGTTTTTCAAGCGGGACCACGATCCTCTGGATTCTCGCACTGAGCTTGATCCTGATCCCGCAGACTGATCTAAATACCCAGAATACAAGGGGATATTATCCAGAAGACTGGGTCAGCTATACAAATATGCGCTTTGTGCGTTCGGTTGCATCAGGATTCAATAATGTCTATTTTGGCACAACCGAAGGGATTATGGTCTACGATATCAACTTCGATGAATGGCTTGATCCCATGACCGAATCTGACGGCCTGCCTGACCAGAATATCCGCATGCTGGCTGTAGAACCTGATGATTCAAGGGTCTATGTAAACACATCCAGCGGAATTTATATGTACGAGACAACGTTTAAAGAATGGTCTCAAACTGATATATTTCCAAGTAATCTCGTGGACGAAAATCTTTCCCTGATTTCAAATTTCCAGAGGTATATTCCGCCTGTTGGATATCATGCCATGTCGCCCAATGTGATTCAGGATGACGAGCTGCGGGATTATCCGGTGGTGTCCGCTGCCCGTGGCGAAAATGGAGACATCTGGCTGGGGACATGGGGTCTGGGGATCGGCAGGATTGACAGCTACGGCATCGAAATTGACCTTATGAATTATGGCTTATACACCAACAGCGTCCATACCATGCTGAAAAGAGGAGAAAAATTCTACTTTGGGGGACGCAACCAGACCGGCACTGATAATGCTTTGACAACCTGGGAAAGAAATAATAATAAATGGGAATATTATGAATCAAAATATAATGACAGCTTTATTTCAGACAAAATCAATGATATAGAGGATACCGATAAATATATATTCATGGCTACGGATTACGGGCTTGCCAGGATGAACCATGACGGTTCCGGATTTAAGTCCTATTATCAGCCGCGTAATTTTGCCACCGATCTGATCCTCTCGCTCGAATATACCAAAGGAGAGCTTTTCATTGGCACCGATAAGGGCCTTTATGTGATGGATGTCAAGGGTGATTCAATTCAGTTCATGGGCGGGCAGATGGTCGCTTCCGCCGCTATTTTTGATATTCATGCCTATAAGGATGATCTTTGGATTGGCTCCGATTACGGAACTGTCAGGTTTGATTCCAAAACAAATAAATTTTATCGCTATTCATCCGCTGGAGGGGTGCTCCTGGGAATCACCTTCGATGTCGAAGAGGATACCAGGGATGGCCTCTGGTTTGCCACCGAGGATGCTATTGTCTGGATGAATGACAAATTCGAGGAGCAGGAGAGGTTTTATGTGGAAGCCGAGCTTGATGGCTACAGCCCCAATCGCCTGCTCGTTCATGAACGCTATCTCTGGGTGGCTACCGATTATGGGGTTTATCGGTATGACCGCAAGAAGCACTATTGGAAACATTTTACCACCGCAGACGGCCTGATCGATAACATGACTTATGACCTGATTCTGGATGGCGACTACCTCTGGATCGCCACGGAAAATGGGGTCACCCGCTATTATTGGAACAATCCTGTCCGAGGCGAAGATATCTGAAACCATATGGTGATTATGCTTTATATTGACAGAGAGGGGACTGCTGTATAAATTAAGAGATTTCAATGGGAAAAGATAAGTGGAATTTCTGACTAAAAATCTGGCATTGAAGATAGCGGCATTTTTTCTTGCCCTGCTGTTCTGGTTTAATGTCGTCACTAATAAATCTTATGAATATGAATTTGAAGTAGATTTCGGCCTGAAAGATCTTCCGGAAGATCTGATTCTCACAACTCCCCCACCGGATGAAGTCAAAGTGAGGGTGGAAGGCACCGGGAAACAAATGCTGGCTTTTCTTTTCAAGAATCCCTCTCTTCTTTACGATGCCGCCGGCTTCGAGCGGGGCTTCTATCGTATCGAGCTTACACCAACGGATCTAACATTTAGTAACAATGTTCGGGCTCATGTACTGGCAGTCGAAAATCCCCAGGACCTCACATTGAAGGTCGAAACTGTAATATCCGGACGGGTGCCGGTGGAACCGAAAATCTCGGTCGAGCCTGCACTGGGATACACGAAAACTGGCGAGTTGCGGGTCTCTCCTGACAGTATTGATGTGAAGGGACCATCGAGATTTATCAGGAGATTGAGATCAATTCCAACGGAAGATATAAACTTCCGCGATGTCAAAAAAGATGTCGATGAAACGGTCAAATTGGTTACCGAGGATACAATGTTTCTGACGCTGGAAACCACAGAGGTTGATGTCCATCAAAATATAGTGCCTCTCGTGGAACGGAAGTTTGGCCCAATTGCGATAGAAACCTATAATTCCAATCTATATGACTCGGTCGTTTTTGAGCCGGAATCGCTTTTTGTCATTATAGAAGGAGCAGAGCAGTATATAGATACGCTCGACGAATCAGCCTTCTCTGCCTCAATAAACTTCCGTTCAATTGAAGCCGGCAGCACCACGGTTCTTCCCAAAGTCGTGGTCCCGCCCGGATACCAATTGGTCGGTACACAACCTCAGTCAATTTCAGTAACTACCACCTCCAAACCGTGAGAATACTCGGGATAGAAACATCATGCGACGAGACCTCGGTCGCTGTAGTTGATGGCATGCGTGATGCCCTGGTGAATCTGGTTTATTCCCAGGTTGATCATACCAGATTCGGCGGAATTGTGCCCGAGATTGCTTCCCGTCAGCAGCTAAAAAAGCTTCCGCCTTTATACATTCAGGCGCTGCATGATGCAAGTCTGAAGCTAAGTGATATGGACGGTATCGCCGTCACAATGGGTCCGGGATTGGTTGGATCGCTTTTGGTCGGTGTGAACTTTGCCAAAGCGCTGTCTTACTCCAGTGGTCTGCCTCTTCTCGGCATCAATCACCTGGAGGGACATATTTTTTCCAATTACGTGGCCTCGCCTCGATTGGAGCCGCCCTTCATTGCCCTGATAGTCTCCGGGGGCCATACGGTTCTCCTGCATGTGCGCAATTATCTTGATTATAAGATTCTGGGGCAGACACGTGATGATGCCGCCGGAGAGGCATACGATAAGGTCTCAAAGCTCCTCGGTCTTGGTTATCCGGGAGGCAAAGTTATTGATGACCTTTCTAAAAAAGGCAATCCAAATTTTCATAAATTCCCACGCGCATTCCTCAAGGACAAATCATATGAGTTCTCATTTTCCGGCCTTAAAACAGCCGTGGTGCTGTATGTAAAGGAGAAGGGACCTGAGTTTGTGGAGGAAAACCTGCCCGATATTTGCGCTTCATTTCAGGAGGCGGTAGTGGATGTGCTTGTTTCCAAGGTGATGCTGGCTGCATACAATCTCAAAATCAGTAAGATCGTACTCGCCGGAGGGGTGGCCGCCAATTCCAGATTGAGAGAAAAATTGATTTTCAAATCGGAAAAGAAAAAAATAGAAGTCCATTATCCCCCTCCCATCCTGTGCACAGATAACGCGGCTATGATCGCCTCTGCCGGACACAGGCGCTTTGAAAAAGGACAGAAATCGGACTTTAGCCTCAATGCCTATCCATATCTGCCTCTCTCGGGATCAAATTGATCGATCCGCTAGTTTACCATATATATTGACAATAAATAAAAGGAGGAGAGATGAATATAGAAATCATTCAGGGAGATATCACAGAACAGGAGACCGACGCTATAGTAAATGCCGCTAACAATCATCTCTGGATGGGTTCCGGCGTGGCCGGGGCGATCAAGAAAAAGGGCGGTGAGGAGATCGAAAAGGAAGCTGTTGAGAAAGGTCCGATTGAAATTGGCCAGGCGATTGCCACAAAAGCAGGAAAGCTGAAAGCCAAGTATGTCATACATGCTGCCGGCATGGGACAGGATTTGGCAACCTCTGCAGACAAAGTCAAACAAACGACATTTTCATCACTTAAGGTCGCCGATAGCCTGCAATTAAATTCGATTTCCTTTCCTGCTATCGGTACTGGTGTGGGCGGTTTGGGTCTCGATCAGTGCGCTGAATCCATGCTGAATGCCATCTTCGAATTTCAGCCCGATCACCTGCAAAGCGTCCGCTTTGTTCTGTTTGACCCGACTGCAAAACAGGTTTTCGAATCGGTTTACAAAAAAATGAAATAGTAATTGTTTTTTGATCGCAGAAGATGATGAAGTTATTTCCGGCCGGAATCTTCTGTATCCATTTCCTGTTCCAGTTCATCTTCGGGAATGAAGGCCAGTTTCTCATTATGAGTTGCATTTCTGATGTCGAGAAAAGCGATCACCTGCGCACATACCATCGTATTCAAAAAGTAACTGACTATAAAGAACAGGATGAAGACTATCGAAATCATGATAAAAATCCCGCCCACACTCATCGACCAGGAAACATCTCCGACATAACCGAGATTGAAATAATCCGCTGGATTTAATTGCGCCACATAGGGCAGACCGGCAAAGTAATGTGTATACGGGAAGTTGGCGAACACCTCGCGGGCGCCCAGAGAAAACAAATCAGCTTGCTTCTCACCCATGATCAGCATGGTAGTCCAGTTGGTGAACTGCATGGCTCTGAATGCGGCATAAGCCAGTATGAAGGTCGTTGCTCGGGCAAGCACATAGGACCCTGCAAGGTATAAAGTCCAGCGCAGAGGTTGAGAGGTGACTGATGAAAAACCGTCGAAGAGGGTTGTCATGGTGTCTTCGCCCTTGACAGCCGCAACCGCAGGGGCGGTCAGGATCAGCGTGGCCAGGAGAAAGATCACCAGCACCGCAAAGAGCGACACAATGAAGAAGGGAAAATCATAGAAAAAGCCGTAGAACAGCTCTCCAAATATCGGGATTTTTCCAATAAGTCCCACTACGATTCCAAGCAGAACCAGAAAGGCGATAAATACAATCACACCGACAACAGCCCGGTAAACAATTCGGCTGTTTTTTCGCGTAAATCGAAAGGCTTCCTTCATGGAAAAGAAAAAATTGCCCCTTAATTCTTCGAATGCCGACCTGGCGACCCCGAGTGATCCGCGCAGGAACATCCCGATCCAGAATATGCAGGCAAGATACCAGATAAATTTGGATAGGGTGTTTTCAAAGGGAATTGTCCCGAAAGGAAAGAGCATATACAGCTGCCAGATCTGATTGAAATTCAGTCCCTGAATAAGATAAGCGGCATAAGTTAATATGAGATATATCGCATAACCAAGCATAATGTGGAACATCATTATGAAGATGTTCTTGCCCATTAATGCCAGGCGCGGGGCCTTGAGGATATCCCTGTAATGATAATACAACTTACCCATTTTCCCTCCTTAAGGCTGTTGCTCTATCAAATCAAAAAACTCACCCACTTTTGTCAACAAAATTAAAATATAAGATCACTCTTGATTTTCCAGCAGCTGCTCTTCAGGAACATCACGCAGCTCCCGGGCGGGAGAGCCTATCACGATCTTGCGGGGCGGAGTGTCCCTGGTAACAACCGCACCGGCCGCGACCAGCGTATCCTCGCCGATTACCTTTCCCGGAAGAATTGTGGCATTTGTCCCTATCCGCCCGCCGCGCTTTATTGTTACGCCCTTAAAATGTTTAAAGCGTTCCTTTGTACGTCCCACAAAATTGTCATTTGATGTGGCTGCGCATGGCGCCACGAAAACGAAATCTTCGAGTTCTGAATATGCGGTGATATAAACATCTGTTTCGAGTTTGCATCTGCGTCCGATATTGCAATAATTTTCGATGGCGACATTGCGCCCTATGATTGTGTATTCTCCAACTGTGACATTTTCACGAATTGTCGCCAGGTCGGCCGCCAGCACCTTCTCGCCCAGAACACACCCGCGATAAATGACAACATTGGTGCCGATGATGCAATTGTCCCCGATTTTCGACGGCTCGAGCTGCTGTTCCCTCGTGACCGCTGAATTGGCCGCACGCATCGGTTCCTTGCCAATCACGCTGTTGTCATCGATACGTACATTGCTGCCGATAGATGAACCCTTGCGGATTATCACATGATGCCCAAGCTGACAGTTGGAACCGATGGTCACATCATCCTCAATAACACAAAATTCGCCAATATTCGTGCCCTCGCCAATCCCGGCGCTTTTGGCGATATGGGAGCTGTCTGAAGCATTCATAGTCCATCCCTTTATTTTAGCTGTTTTTTTCTTTATTAATGAACGAGAGTGATAATCTATTCAGATTTGGCGGGCTGGTCAATTATTTTTATTTTTACCGTTTCTATCCGCTGGCCTGATACCTTTTCTACCACAAACTCAAGACCATCATGTGTCAGAACCTGTCCCGGGCTGGGAAGAGTGCCGGCCAGGTCGTAAATCAATCCCCCAACTGTCTCGAATCTTTCGTCAACCAGTTCTATATCGAGATAGTCGGCCAGCTCCTCCACCGAAACATTGGCATTCACACGCACTTCGCCGGATTCAAGTCTCACTATATCCGGATGTTCATAATCATGCTCATCCTGAATATCGCCCACTATTACTTCGATGATATTCTCCATGGTTACTATTCCGGCCGTGCCTCCATATT
>JAABVY010000275.1:29903-31345 GCA_011777135.1 Candidatus Zixiibacteriota bacterium
CCAGGAGCTCATCAAGCCGTTTTGTCTCGGGTATCACATAGGCCTTACGGATGTATTCGCGAATATTGAATTTTTCATCCTTAACCGCATCACGACAGAACAAATCCTTCACGTACAGAAATCCCAGGACATCGTCGGCATCCTCACCGTATACAGGAAAGCGCGAGTGCCCGGAATTTCGGACTATCTCCTTGATTTCGTCCAGATTCATTTTTGAATGAAGTGAGATAATATCAATTCTTGGAACCATCACAGCTTTGACGCTGGTCTGGTCGAGCTCGAAAATATTTTCGATCATCTCCTTCTCATCCTCTTCCATAAGCGGTTCCCCGATCCCGACTTCGTCAGCCATCGACTCGATTGCCCGCTCAACCAGCTCCTCTTTCTTGTCATCCGGAATCTTCTCGCCCTTGTAAATATCCAGCGTCTTCATGAAGACCAGTATAAAGGGTGTGAACAGACCGTAAAGAAGGCTCATCAGTGTCTGTTTTTTGATCAGGGTATTAACAATCCAGCGCGCCGAGACCCTTTTCGAGAAGAACTGCACCACAGTCAAAAAGATCAGCCACAATAGCACAATTGCTGCGATTGTGATGATTGCGCGCACAGTTGCGTTCTGTGTGAAGATATGCAGAGTGGCCCGGTATATTAAGAGCGCCATCACTACCAGCGCAAAATTATTAAAAATCTGTACGAAATATTTGAACCTGGTAATATTCGAAAAAAATCTGTTCAGCCTTCTTTTTTTTCGTTCCGAGATATCCTTGAACACTTCCTCGGAGGCATTATCATACATCATAAGCCCAAATCCGAAGACATTTACACTGAAGGCCAGGTAGAATAGGATTGCGGCCAGGGCTATCAATAATACGGGCATACTAACTTCCCGACCTTTCCAGATATATCTCTGTCTTATCCATCATTTCCCTGTACCTGGCATCTGTTTCGTGGGTATAACCGCACAAATGAAGGGCGCCGTGGGCGGTTAGGAAGAGTAATTCTCTGCGCAATGAATGACCGGATTCCTTTGCCTGTCTGACCGCATCCGGGACACTGATATATATTTCACCAATCGGTTTAAAGGGTGGAGGCTCGTCACTTTCCTCGGGTAAGAACGAGAGGACATCGGTTGAACTGTCTTTACCCCGAAACTCTCTGTTTAACGCGCGTATTTTTTTTGAATCTGTCAAAACCACATTGACATCAAAATATCTATCTTCTGAAACTAAAATATAATTCACAGTTTTTGCAAGGATTTTTTTTGGAAGATACTTCCTTCTGGTAGTATTAAATACCTCTACTTTCACTCTTCTTCTTCCTTCGAGGGATAATCGACCCGCTTATGGAATATGCCGAGCAGCATTTGTGTAAAGGCATTCTCCATGATCGACAGATCGCG
The DNA here is from genome assembly GCA_011777135.1 of Candidatus Zixiibacteriota bacterium. Lineage (GTDB taxonomy): Bacteria > Zixibacteria > MSB-5A5 > JAABVY01 > JAABVY01 > JAABVY01. The sequence goes on from JAABVY010000275.1 coordinate 31,303, forward strand.
CATGGTCAGTTCGGAATCCGAAAGTTCACCAGATTCAAACTTG
>JAABVY010000084.1 GCA_011777135.1 Candidatus Zixiibacteriota bacterium
CTTTGGAAACATTTCGTTTCCTCAGAATGTACTCGACTATCGATAAGCCCCCGAAACTGAACAGGATAAATGTGTAAACAGCGGCATTTTCTCCAATATCTTCAACCACACCATTGAAAAACAGAACCAGAAGCAGGCTTAAGCCGAAAATAATCATCACATACTCTCTGATCTTCCAGTGGTCAAAGCGCGGAAACGGCAGAAGATAGCGCCCTTCGCGGCGAAAAGCATATCCTGCCAACATATAGGAACCGGCTGAGATAAATGTAAAAATCGTCAGGGAGATCGCCGGAAGGAATCTGATCATGTAGTTCATCATTTTCATGCTCAATTCAACATATTCCTCAAATGAACCGTCAGAGCCGCTTTCAAAACCGAGCCTTTCGGCCATCATTCGAAAGTCCTGCTCCAGATCCGGTTTGATCTCCTGAAAGAATGACTCTGTCTCTCCAACACTTCCCAGGAATATCAGACTCAAAGCCAGTATCGGCACCAGGACAATAAATACTGAAAATACCGCATCCTTATTAAGTCTGACACAGCCGGCGATAATCGCGCCAGGCACCACGACAAGCAACGCGGCCTCATACATCAGATAGGATCCGCCTATTGCAAATGATATCGCCAGTGTGCCAATCGCTGCCACGACGCCAATCGGCAGCCGTCTATCTGTAAAGAGCAGAATCAGTCCGGCAACTGCAGGCACTGCGAGAAATACATTAAGAATCTGAAAGAGTCCCAGGACTCCAAAAGCAAGTACCGCAATTACCGCCGGAACGGTCAGCTTGTCATTCACCGCCTGCAGGCCTTTGCCTATTTAAAAGTCTCTTCCACAAACGGAAGCAGCGCCATAATACGCGCACGTTTGATCGCGCGGGACAGGCGGCGCTGAGTTTTTGCGGAAACGCCGGTTACACGTCGGGGTATTATTTTGCCGCGTTCGGTTACAAACTTTCGAAGAAGCCTCTCATCCTTGTAATCGATCTTATCCAGTTTGATATCCGCAAAACGTCCGGATTTTCTTGTTTTCTTATCGAACATAATAATTTTCTAATACCTCGTTCTCAGGTTTACAAATTTTCCTCTTCATCGCCCCTCATATCCTCTTCCTTCTCCTCGGCCTCTTTCTCCATCTCTGGCTGTGGAATCGGTTCCGGGGAAGGTTCCGGTGCACGCTGCCGTGCAGGCCTTTCCTCTCTTTCCGGCCTCTCGAATTCAGGCTCGAAATCCGGCACAATTGTCATAAAACGCAGGCAGTTTTCATTGATGCGCAGCATCGTTTCTATTTTGCCGGGAACATCAGTTGGAGAGGTATAATAGATAAAGGTGTAGTAACCCTGGGTTTTCTTTTTAATCTCGTAGGCTAATCTGCGAATACCCCAGCGGTCGACCTTCTCGATCTTGCCCGAGTTGGACTCGATAAAATCGGTAATCTTCTTGATCTCATTATCGAATTCGGATTCATCGAGCTGTGGCGTAAAAATGAGACCTGTTTCATAAAACTTCACAAATAAAACTCCCTTCGGTCATCTGGTTCTTTTAATAGTCTAAAAGAACAGGGTTAATTTTAATCAGTTATACTCGTTTTGCGCCGCCGTAACACCTTCAGATATAACCATTGATGCGGCACGGACGGCATTTTCAATCATTTCTTTTACTATTTTCTGGTCTTTTTCTCCAAATGGCTTTAGAACATAAGCCTCCGAGGGTTCGCCCTCAGGCGGAAGATCGATCCCCAGCCTTATTCGGCTGAACCGGTCGCTTCCAAGAGACTCGATTATATCCTTTAAACCGTTATGCCCTCCCGCCGAACCGGAATCCCTGATCCGGATTTTTCCGAGCGGGAGATTAATATCATCACAAACAACCAAAACCTCTTCCGGTTCAATTTTAAGGTAGTTGCAGAATTCAGCAACCGCCTGCCCGGAGAGATTCATGTATGTTTGCGGCATGATGGCCCAGATTTCCTTTCCGTCCAGCTCGAGCCGAGCTTCTTTCCATTTTCCCTTGCCGGACTTAAACTTGCGGCCGTTTCTGTCAGCCAGATAATCAAGAACCATGAAACCCAGGTTATGCCGGGTTTTCGCATATTTTTTGCCGGGATTACCCAGCCCTGCCAGAAGCTTATACCGAGCCATCAAAACCCCATAATTTAAGCTTATTTCGCAATCTGTCAAGCGGATTGTGGCGCGGTATTTAAATATAGAAAGGCCGTCCGGGCATCCCCGAACGCCCTGAATTTCGACATTTTTAAGCTCGCTCTAAAGCGGACAATCCGCGCACGGTTCGGCGCCACCCCTGAAGATGTAATTAACCAGATAAATTATATCTACCAGCGATATCTTATCGTCGCAATTCACATCGGCTATTTCCTGAGTCTCTGGAGATTCTCCTCCGAGATAGATGTAATTAATCATGAATATTATATCTGCAATATTGACTTCCTGATCAACATTCAGATCGCCGCAGACAGGTGGTGGAGGATTGACATCGATGACAAAATTCATTGTCATTGATTGCGTCGGCACCGAATTGTCCTCAACTTCGAGAAAAAATGAAAAAGTTGAGGCGAAAGTCGGGGTGCCTTCGAGGACAGCAATATCCCCATTAGAACTTAATGTCAATCCATATGGAAATTGGCCGGAAACTTTGTTCCAGGTGTAGGGAGGTGTTCCGCCCACTGCCTCAAATTCGATATAATAAGGCAGGCCGACATAGGCTTCAGGCATTTCCTGACCGATTATATGGACAGTAAATTCCGGCTCGAATACCTTTTCGCACAATATCTTATCATTGGGGTCGATCAATATCGAATCCGGCGGGGAATCCAGCTTAAACTGGAAAATTTGATTTCTCAAATTATTGAAGACCGTGATGGTTGTGTCTGCAGCTCCCATAAAGGCCTGCACCTCAATTGGCATCGTGAATTTATTATATTCCTGGATCTGATCAATTGCCAGAGTTATCTCATAATTGCCGGCTGTATTTTCTTCATACTGATATGAGTACTGGTAAACGGGATTTCCTTCCTGATAAACCCAGGCATCAAAAAACCAGTCCAGCTCATCTCCATATACAGTCTCGCAGGCGGCTTCCAGATCATCGGTAACCGCGCTGGCAAATTCCAGATCAGGATCGTGAAAATAAGTATCCATGGNNGTTCCGGCATCCAGATGTTTCTGGTAATTCAGCCAGGTATTGGCATACTGCTCTCCATAATGATAGCGGAAATACAGCACTTCCGAATAAGAGGCAAAGCCCTCATTCAGCCAGATGTGATGGAAATTGCGGCAGGTGACCAGATCGCCTCCCCATTGATGAGCCGCCTCATGAGCGATAACATACTCAGTATTAAAATTTGGGGAGATAGAGGTCATGGTCTGGTGTTCCATCGCGCCGCCCCAGCCGTAATGGTTATGTCCGTATCTTTCTTCGATGAAGGGATAAAGAGTATGCCAGTA
>JAABVY010000330.1 GCA_011777135.1 Candidatus Zixiibacteriota bacterium
GGCCTGTTGATCACCCCCGGAACATTGCAGCATCAATATTGCAAATAGCGCAAGAGCGAGGTAGGATAAAAGCCGGTTTTTGATATGATTGTCTGGGTGGAAAGGTGATACCATCATTTGATTATCTCCTGAATGTTTCTGCCTGAGAATGTGTATAATAAAATAAAAACGCCCGCATTCGGCAAGGCTTAAAAATATGCCTTGAACACGAATCGGGCGATTAATTCTGAAAATTCAGATCGAATTAACTGGCTTTTTTCTGCTTCTGCTCGGTTATGACCCTTTCCTCTATCTCCTTCGGAAGAGGAGAATAATGATCGAATTCCATGGCGTAATTGGCACGTCCGCTGGAAAGCGTCCTGAGAGTGGAGGAATATCCGAAGGCCTCCATCAACGGAACAAAACCATTGATTTTCTGCGAGCCCTTGCGGAAGCGGCGCATATTTACGACCTTGCCGCGTCTGCGGTTCAGGTCGCCGATAATATCGCCCATATATTCATCCGGTGTACCGATTTCGATCTTCATCACCGGTTCCAGAAGCTGCGGGCCGGCCTTGTGTATGACCTGTTTCAGGGCCTGGGCAGTCGCTGTACGGAAAGCCATCTCGCTCGAATCGACCTCATGATAGCTGCCGTCGAGCAGCACGAATTTGATATCCACCATGGGATAATCGGCCATCAGCCCTCCCTGCACAGTCTCACGGAAGCCCTTCTCGATTGCTGGAATAAATTCGCGCGGAATGTTTCCGCCCTTGACATGCTCCACGAATTCGATGCCGTTGCCCTCATTTGGCTCCAGCCTGAAAACTATATGCGCAAACTGACCCTTACCGCCGGTCTGCTTCTTGAGCCTGTAGTCATGCCTGACTTCACGCGTAATTGTCTCGCGAAATGCTACCGCCGGCGCGCCCACCTCGACATCGAGCTTCTGCTCGGTTTTCAGGCGATCGACAATGATATCCAGATGAAGCTCGCCCATGCCGGAGATAACCGTTTCCTCGGTTTCCTGGTCGAAATGAGTCTTGAAGGATGGATCCTCGAGCGCAAGGCGATTGAGGGCCAGCGACAGACGATCACGGTCCTTCAGATTGGCCGGCTTGATCTTCATATCCAGCACAGTTTCCGGATAATGGATATTTTCCAGCAAAATCGGATGCTCTTCATTGCAAAGAGTATCGCCTGTTGTTGTATACTTAAGTCCGATCAATGCACCGATATCTCCCGCCTTCAGGGAATCGACATCCTCGCGCTTATTGGCATGGATGCGCATGATTCGTCCGATACGTTCACGCTTCTGCTTGGTCGTATTGTATATATAGCTTCCGGATTCAAGCTTGCCGGAATATACTCTTATAAATGTCTGCTGCCCGACATAACTGTCGTTTATGATCTTGAATGCCAGCGCGGAAAACGGCCTGTCGATACCTGGTCTGCGCGTGATAACCTTCTCCGGATCATCAACATCAAAACCGGTCACACTGCCGCGATCTATCGGGGATGGCAGGTAGTCGACGATTGCATCCAGAAGCAGCCTGACGCCGACATTCTTGAATGCCGAGCCGCAGAATACCGGCGTTATCAAAAGACGAGTGACCGCACTTCGGGCCGCGGCTTTTATGTCTGCCGGGGTAATGAATTTCTCATCCAGAAACTTCTCCATCAGGCTATCATCATAATCGGCGAGCTTCTCTATCAACTTCTGATGCCATTCCTCAGCTTTATCTCGCATATCCGCAGGAATATCTTCAATTGTGCGCTTGAAATCCTTGAAGGTAACCGCCTTCATATTTACCAGATCGATTACACCCCTGAACTCAGCCTCCTCGCCGATCGGAATCTGGAACAGCACCGTATTAGCAGCCAGCATCTCATCCATCATCTGAACAGTCTGGAAAAGATCCGCACCCTGACGATCCATCTTGTTGACAAATGCTATCCTGGGTACTTTGTAACGGTCGGCCTGATGCCAGACAGTTTCGCTCTGCGGCTCCACACCACCCACAGCGCAAAAAACCATCGCGATACCATCCAGAATCCTGAGCGAACGCTCCACCTCCAGGGTGAAGTCGATATGTCCCGGCGTATCTATTATATTTATCTGGTGATCCTGCCAATCACAGGTTATGGCCGCGGATGAGATCGTGATTCCGCGATCCTGTTCCTGCTTCATAAAGTCCATCACAGCCTGGCCGTCATGAACCTCGCCGATTTTGTGCGTCTTACCGGTAAAATACAGAATCCGTTCCGTAGTAGTAGTCTTGCCCGCATCAATATGAGCAACGATCCCGACATTTCGTATCTTATGTATCATTTCTCGCGTCATTTCAGTAACTCCTAATAACTCCTCGAAACTAAAAGCTCCGAGTATATCAAAATGCCCCTCAAGTATCAAGCTAAATTTTGGCAAATTTAGCGTATCCCTTGAAAACAGTGAGTTTGAACGCATAAATCCACTTTAAGTTCCCTGGATTTATGAAAAAAATCAGAGAATTATTATGCTGATTTAAGTATATAC
>JAABVY010000065.1 GCA_011777135.1 Candidatus Zixiibacteriota bacterium
CCCTTGCGGCTCAATATCATCGTCATCGCTGCTGTCAATGTCGTCTTGCCATGATCAACATGACCGATCGTTCCCACATTTACATGCGGCTTCGTGCGCTGAAATTTCTCCTTTGCCATCCGGCTTTTTCCTCCTAAGCTATTTCAAAAAAATTATCTGCCGAATATATATATAAATCACCAAATGTCAAGATGATAAACTCGAAAATTACCAAAAAATCTAAAAATTCGCAACATATTTTTTGTATATTTCCTCGGCCGCAAAATCGAACCGCAGGAATTCCATCGTATAGATCGCCCGGCCCTTGGAAAGACTGCGCAATTGAGTCGAATAGCCGAACATTTCCGACAAAGGCACCTCGGCATCAACGACCTGGGCATCAGCCCTCGGGCTGATTCCGGTTATCTGCCCCCGACGAGATTTCAGGTCTCCAACAACGTCCCCAAGGTGCTCTTCAGGAACTACAACCTCCACTTTCATGTGAGGTTCCAGAAGTTTTGGAGTTCCTTTACGAACACCATTCTGGAAAGCCAGCGACCCGGCTATCTTAAATGCGAGAGGATTGGAGTCCTCCTCATGGTAGCTGCCGTCAATCAATGTTGCCTTTACCCGAATAACCGGATAGCCTGCAATCGGGCCGCTTTCCATCGCGCCCTTCAGCCCTTCCTCAATATAAGGTATATATTCTTTTGGTATCACGCCGGATTTAAGCTCATTCTGGAATATAAAACGCTCATCTCCCTCATGCGGCTCAAACCTGCAGACCACATGACCGTACTGGCCCTTTCCACCCGACTGGCGGATGAACTTCCCTTCGGCAGTCGCCTCGGTAGTGATAGTTTCCTTATAGGCCACCTGCGGCTTGCCAACATTAGCCTCGATCTTGAACTCTCTCCTCATTCGCTCTATCAGTACTTCCAGATGAAGCTCACCCATACCCGAGATAATCGTCTGACCGGTTTCCTCGTCTACCTTGATCTTAAAGGTAGGGTCCTCATCCGCAAGCCGATCTAGCGAATCGGTCAACTTATCAAGGTCCGCCTTGGTCTTTGGCTCTATAGCGATATATATAACCGGTTCCGGAAATTGCAGGGATTCCAACTGTATCGGATGCTTCTGGTCACATAGTGTGCTGCCTGTAACCGTATTTCTGAGTCCCACCGCAGCGGCAATATTTCCGGCCATAATTTCCTTGAGTTCCTCGCGCTTGTTGGCGTGCATCTGCAAAATCCGCTGAATTCGCTCCCTCTTACCAGAAGGGATATCCATAATTGTGTCGCCCACCTGAACCCGACCTGAATAAACCCTGAAATAGGTCAGACGTCCGACATAGGGATCAGTCGCTATCTTGAAAGCCAGCGCTGAAAACGGCTCCTCTGCAGAGGCCGATCGCTTTTGCTTCTTTTCCGTCTTGGGATCTATCCCCTCTACCGGAGGGAGTTCGGAGGGAGCGGGAAGAAAGTCGCAGACAGAATCCAGCAGTCTCTGTACACCCTTGTTCTTAAAGGACGAACCGCACATCACCGGCACTGCCTTGCATGCAATCGTGGCGCTACGCAGGACATGCTTGATCTGATCTACTGGAATCTCCTTGCCGGATAAAAACTTTTCCATCAGGTCGTCATCAAAATCGGCCAACCTTTCCAGCATATATTCCCGACGCGATTTGGCCTCATCCATGAGCTCATCCGGAATATCAGTTTCGGTTACTGTGGATCCCAGATCCTGCTCGGAAAATTCATAATTGCGCATGCCGATAAGATCAATTATGCCCATAAATTCCTGACCTGAGCCGACCGGAAAGTTGATCGGGATCGGATTGGCATCCAGACGGTCTACCATCATTTTGATGGCACGATCATAATCGGCCCCGATTCTATCCATCTTATTGACATAAGCAAGCCTCGGAACCTTATAATAATCCGCCTGCCTCCAGATCGTCTCGGACTGCGGCTCAACTCCTCCCACCGCGCAGAAGATAGCAACGACACCGTCAAGAACGCGCATGGCACGCTCTACTTCTATCGTAAAATCGACATGCCCCGGCGTATCGATAATATTGATGCGATGATCTCTCCAGAAAACAGTGGTGGCGGCGGAGGTGATTGTAATCCCGCGCTCCTTTTCCTGCTCCATCCAATCCATTATCGTA
>JAABVY010000231.1 GCA_011777135.1 Candidatus Zixiibacteriota bacterium
TTTGCGATCCGCGAAGGCGGCCGAACAGTCGGCGCCGGCGTGGTAGTCGAAGTTGTGGAGTAGATGAATGGATCTGGGCCAGAAAATTAGAATAAGATTGAAAGCTTACGATCATCATGCCCTCGACAAATCGACGAGGGAGATAGCTCGTACCGTTTTAAGAACTGGAGCTAAGATCGCAGGTCCTATACCGCTTCCAACCAAGCGCACTGTTTATACCGTGCTGCGTTCGCCGCACGTGGACAAGAAATCGCGGGAGCAGTTTGAAACCCGCGTGCATAAAAGGTTGATGGATATTTATGACTCTTCACCGCAGACGGTCGATGCATTGATGAAACTTGATCTGCCGGCCGGTGTTGATGTGGAAATAAAAGTGTAATAAGATGAAAGCGATTTTTGGTAAAAAGATTGGCATGAGCAGGATTTTCACCGATGATGGTGACAGTCTTCCGGTAACGGTCATTCAGGCCGGACCCTGCCAAATCATACAGGTCAAAACTGTTGACAAGGATGGTTACTCGGCTTTAAAAGTCGGTTACGAAGAGCTGGATGAAAGCCATGTTAACAAGCCGATGGGCGGAGTATTTGAAAAAGCTGAAGTAAAATCCCACAGGTACCTCAGAGAAATTCGTCTGGACAAAGATGCTGAGGATGTCAAGGTCGGCGATTTCATTAATGTTGATGTATTCAATCCCGGTGAGAAAGTCAACGTGAGCGGAATCTCCAAGGGTCTCGGTTTCCAGGGAGGCGTTCGCAGGCATGGTTTCGCAGGCGGTCCAAAGACACATGGTCAGTCGGATCGTTTACGGGCTCCCGGCTCGATAGGCCAGTCCTCTTATCCATCCCGGGTATTGAAAGGCACACGTATGGCGGGGCGGATGGGAAATGAAAAAGTGACGACGAAAAACCTGACCGTTGCCAAGGTTGATCCGGAAAATAACTTGATCTGCTTAATTGGAAGCGTGCCGGGTAAACGCAACAGTTTTGTGAAGATTATGGGTGCATAGAAGATGGCTAAAGCAAAGAAAATATCGAGCACAGGCGGTTCGGCAGGTGAGGTGGACCTGAATCCGAAGGTCTTTGAATTCGAACCCAAGAATTACCAGGTGCATCAATATATAAAGTCGTTCCTGCGGAACCAGAGGCAGGGAACGCATTCAACCAAGAACCGCAGGGAAGTTCGCGGTGGCGGCGCGAAGCCATGGCGCCAGAAGGGCACTGGAAGAGCCAGGGCCGGGTCAAACACCTCGCCTATCTGGGTCGGTGGGGGCCGGGCTTTCGGACCAAAGCCCAAGAATTATAATCGGGCGATTCCCAGGGCGATCAAGCGCCAGGCTCTCTACTCGGCGTTTGCTGATAAGGCCTCGGATGACAGGATTATGGTCATAGAGGATATTCAGATGGAAAAGCCGCGAACAAAATCAGTCGTAGAATTTCTTGCCGGGCTGGATCTTTACGGCAAAAAGGTTTTGATCCTGAATGAGGGGGAAAACCGCAATTTCGAGATGTCCTGCCGTAATATTCCCGGTGTCAACTACATGCGTGCCCGCTTGATCAATGCATATCATCTCTTGAATTCGGAATATCTTTTGATAACCGAAGCGGCTTTAAAGGAGATAGAGGAGGTATTTGCCAAATGAGGGATCCGCGCCAGGTTATAATCTCGCATCTCCTAAGCGAAAAATTTTCCATTCTGCGGGAAAAGCAGAATGCCTATGTTTTTGAAGTGGCTAAAGACGCGAATAAAATTGAGATAAAAAATGCCGTGGAAAACCTGTTCAATGTTCATGTGGACTCGGTTAAAGTTCAGGTAATGCGCGGCAAAATGAAAAGACTGGGACGGTTTGTGGGTAAGCGTCCCAACTGGAAAAAGGCAATAGTCAATCTAAAAGAAGGCGAGACGATAACGCAGCTTGATGCGATCTAAGCCGGAATTTCAGGAAATCATAAAGACTTAAGATCTTGGATTGAAAAATGGGTATTAAGAAATTCAAACCATATACACCGTCGATGCGTTTCCGGACGGTTTCTGATTTTAGTGATATAACTAAAACCACGCCGGAAAAATCTTTGCTGAAGATTTTGAAGAAAAGCGGCGGACGCAATAATAAAGGCCGGACCACCACATATAATAGAGGCGGCGGCCATAAGCGTTTCTACCGCATCATCGACTTCAAGCGTGATAAGATCGGAATACCGGCACGGGTTGCAGCCATCGAATATGATCCTAACCGTTCGGCCAGAATTGCACTTTTACATTATGTGGATGGTGAGAAGCGTTATATCCTTGCCCCGCATGGCTTGAAAGTGGACGATATTGTCGTGTCCGGGCCGGAGGTTGAGATCAGCATTGGAAATGCAACCCTCCTGGAGAGAATTCCTCTGGGAAGTTTTGTGCATAATGTCGAAATGATTCCGGGAAGAGGCGGCAGGATCGCCAGAAGCGCCGGTTCCATGGCCATTTTGGCCGCCAAAGAGGGTGAGATGGCGCATCTCAAGATGCCCTCCGGCGAAGTCAGGCTGGTGCCCTTGAAATGCAGGGCAACAATCGGTCAGGTCGGAAATATTGATCATGAAAATATAGTCTGGGGCAAGGCCGGCAAATCGCGCTGGCTGGGACGCAGGCCGAATGTTCGTGCGGTCGCTATGAATCCGGTCGACCATCCAATGGGCGGTGGTGAGGGACGCTCTTCGGGCGGACGTCATCCCTGTACTCCCTGGGGCAAGCCGACCAAGGGTTTGAAGACTCGTAAAAAAGGCAAATTGTCAGATAGATATATAGTTAAACGCAGGAAATAAGCTGTTTCAGGAGGTTTTGAATGGCACGCTCTTTGAAAAAAGGGCCCTTTATAGATGATCATCTGATGAAGAAGATCGAGAAGATGAATGAGACCGGCGACAAGAAGGTCATCAAGACCTGGTCGCGCAGGTCGACCATATCGCCGGAGTTTGTCGGGCATACCATAGCTATTCATACCGGCAACAAGTTTATTCCTGTATATATTACAGAAAATATGGTCGGTCATAAGCTTGGCGAATTCGCCCCGACCCGGATTTTCCGGGGCCATGCCGGAAAATTAACCGAAAGATCATCTTCGATAAAATAAGAGTGGAATTATGGAATCTGTTGCGCGTTCAAAATATCTGAGGATGTCCCCCCGCAAGATGCGGCGGGTGGCGGAACTTGTAAAAGGAAAGATGGTTCATGAAGCGGTCGACATGTTAAGATATGTGCCCAAGAGGGCCGCACTGCCGCTTTCAAAAACCATAAAATCAGCTGCCGCCAATATGATTGCCCAGGAAGGTACCGCTCGGGTGAAAGCCGAGGAGCTAAGAGTAACCTCCATCATCATCGATGGCGGGCCGATCCTGAAGCGCTTCCGTGCAGTCGGTATGGGACGAGCATTCAGAATACGCAAGCGCACCTGCCATCTTTCGGTAAAGGTGTCCGATGAGGGCCGTGCAGAGAGACGGCTGGCGAAAGAGCATGCCAGACGAACAAGAAAAAGAAAACCAACTAAAACTTCCGCGGCGGAAGAAGAAGAATAGCAGGAGGAATACTTTTGGGTCAGAAAACTAATCCAGTAGGACTGAGGCTGGGAATCATCAGATCTTGGAACTCCAAGTGGTTTGCGGAGAGAAACTTTGCAGATCTTCTCGAGGAGGATTTGAAGATCCGAAGGTATATAAGCAAGCGTCTGGAAAATGCCGGCCTTGCGAGGGTGGAAATCCTGCGTGCTCCCAAGAAGATCACAGTTGATATCCACTCTTCCCGTCCGGGAATTGTAATCGGACGTAAGGGTGCCGAAGTTGACAAATTGCGGGAAGAGCTGCAGTTGATTACAAAAAAAGATATTACCTTAAATATTATAGAAGTGAAGAAACCTGAACTGAACGCCAAGCTGGTAGCGGATTCCATTGCCAGGCAGCTGGAGGGACGAGTATCCTTCAGGCGTTCAATGAAGAAAGCTATCACCGCTTCCATGAAGATGGGCGCGGAGGGTATCAAGGTCACCTGCGGTGGTCGTCTGGGTGGTGCTGAAATCGCTCGGAGCGAGAAGTATATGGAGGGACGGGTTCCGCTTCATACACTCAGGGCGGATATTGATTATGCTATTTCAACCGCCAATACAACTTATGGTACTATCGGTGTAAAGGTCTGGATCTGCCGCGGCGAGATATTGGATAAACCCGGTATGGAAGATGCGGTAGAAGGCGGCCGCCAGCCTGAAATGGACCAGAGAAGGGCCAGGCCCTCAGGCCAACGCAGACGTAAACCTCGACCCAAGTCGAGAATCCGCAAGAAAAGGCGCGAGCCAGAGGGCGGACCAAAGGCCGGAGAAAAAGAACAGCAAAAAAGCGAAAGCAAACCAGAGCCAAAAGCTTCGACCGAAGCCAAGAGGACGGCCTCCAAGCCGGAATCGGGAGATAAATCAGAAGACAAAAAAGGGTAAGACTTTATAGACAAAAGCTCTTGCCTTTTGAATGAATATTAATATATTTGGAAATTTTCACGTTCTTGAACGGGAACGATCCGGAGTTATAGCATATGTTAATGCCAAAAAGAGTTAAGTATCGTAAGCAACAGCGCGGCAGAATGAGAGGCAAGGCCTACCGCGGGTCCAAGATCTCATTTGGCGAATTCGGCCTGAAAGCAATGGCGCCGGCCTGGATCACGAATCGCCAGATAGAGGCCGCACGTGTGGCGTTAACAAGGAAGATCAAGAGAGGCGGAAAGGTCTGGATCAGGGTTTTCCCGGACAAGCCTTTTACCAAAAAACCTGCGGAAACTCGCATGGGTAAGGGCAAGGGCGCGCCCGAATACTGGGTTGCGGTCGTAAAACCGGGACGGATTCTATTCGAGCTGGAGGGCGTCTCCGAAGATCTCGCCCGCCAGGCAATGAAACTGGCGGCCGATAAGCTGCCCATCAAGTGCAGATTCGTTACCCGTCAGGAAATCGGAGGAGCATAGTACCGTGAAGGCGGAATTGATCAGAGATTTAGCGAAGGAAGAAGTTGAGCAGAGGCTCGCCGATTCCCAGGAAGAGCTTTTTAACCTGAAACTCAAGATGCAGGTGCAGAAGCTCGATAATCCATTGCGCCTGAGAGTCTTACGGCGAGACATAGCCCGTCTCAAAACCATCCTTCATGAGCATGAAAAAGGTATCCGCTCGCTTTCCGCCACAACCGGAAAAATACTGGATACCGGCAAAGAGAAGAGTTCAGAGGAGTAAACGGTGGCACTACGAGGACTACGGAAGACGAGACAGGGTATTGTAATATCCAACAAGATGGATAAGACCATTTCTGTTGAGCTGGACTACAAGATGAAGCATCCTTTGTACGGCAAGGTCATTCACAAGCGCGCCAAACTGTACGCTCATGACGAGAACAACGAGGCCGGTATTGGCGATAAGGTGATGGTTATGGAAACTCGCCCGCTCTCGAAGATGAAACGCTGGCGACTTGTAAAGATATTGGAGAAGGCCAAGTAAGATGATACAGGAATATTCCAGGTTGAATGTCGCCGATAATACGGGAGCCAAAAAAGTCATGTGTTTTCGTGTCCTGGGTGGAACAAAGCGGCGCTATGCCAGGGTTGGAGACATTATTGTGTGTGCCGTGAAAGATGCGATCCCAAACGGTACGGTTAAAAAATCGGATATCGTCAAGGCGGTGGTGGTCAGAACAGCTTTTCCGGTGCGTCGTAAGGATGGTTCCTATATCAAGTTTGGCGATAATGCCGCGGTTATTATCAATGATCAGATGGAGCCGCGCGGCACGCGTATCTTTGGCCCTGTTGCCAGGGAGTTACGCGAAAAGAAATTTATGAAGATTATATCACTGGCTCCGGAAGTTTTGTGAGGAAGCGATGAGAATTAAAAAAGGAGATCAGGTAAAGGTTATAAGCGGAAAGAACAAGGGCAAGATCGGCAAGGTTCTGCGTGTTATTCCCGAAAGCAATCGTGTCCTGGTAGAGGGTGTGAACCTGATCTATCGTCACAGCCGTCCCAGCCAGAGAAATCCCAAGGGCGGCATAATCGAGAAAGAGGCCCCGATTAATGCGTCCAATGTTATGTTGTTCGATACTCGCAGCAACAAGCCCACGCGTGTCAATTACAGGGTGCTGGAGGATCCTGACAAGAAAACCAAGAACAAGGTTCGGATCTCCAATAAGTCCGGAGAGATTGTCTGATGGCTCGTTTGAAGGAATATTATTATAAAGAGGTTTTGCCGAAGCTCCAAAAGGAGTTTGATTATAACAATATAATGGAGGTTCCGCGCCTTCAGAAGATTGTCATGAACATCGGTGTCGGCGAAGCCATTACAAACCCGAAATTTTTGGATGCGGCTGTTGAGGATCTGAGGATCATTTCAGGTCAGCAGCCGATTGTGACTCGCGCCAAGAAATCGATTTCGAATTTCAAGCTGCGTGCCGGCATGCCGATTGGATGTGCGGTAACCCTGAGGCGTGAAAGGATGTATGAATTTTTCGACCGCCTGATAAATGTGGCGATCCCCAGAATCAGGGATTTTAGAGGTCTTCCGCCCAAGGGTTTTGACGGCCGCGGCAATTATACTCTGGGATTGCGCGAGCAGCTAATATTCCCGGAAATAGATTATGATAAGATCGACAAGGTGCGGGGATTATCGGTAACTTTTGTCACCAGTTCCAATGATGACGAGGGAGCTTTTGCGCTCCTGCGGGAACTGGGAATGCCTTTCAGAAAGTAAGGAGAAAGAGTGGCCAAGAAGTGTTTGATAGCAAAAGCCAAACGCAAACCGAAATTCAGCGTACGTTCGTATAATCGCTGCCGCCGTTGCGGCAGGCCGCGAGCTTATATGCGTAAGTTTGGTATTTGCCGTATTTGTTTTCGTCAGTTGGCCTTAAATGGCGAAATACCCGGTGTGGTCAAGGCCAGTTGGTAGGAGTTTGAAATTATGAGTATGACTGATCCGGTCTCTGATCTCTTAATCAGAATAAAAAATGCGGCCAAGGCCAAGCATAAGGCTGTGGATGTACCGGCCTCCGGGCTGAAAAGTGAAATCGCCAGGCTATTAAGCGAGCTCAGATTTATTAAACGCTCGTCAGTTATTCAGATCGAAGGTAAGCCGGTTTTGCGCATCTGGCTGCGCTACAATAAGAATGATGAATCCATTATTACAGGTTTGGAACGAATTTCCAAGCCCGGATTGAGAGTGTATGCGTCGTCCGAGGATCTATTCAAGCTCCAGCAGGAGGTCGGGACGATGATAATCTCTACCTCAAACGGAGTAATGACTCATCAGCAGGCGCTCAAAGCCAATATCGGTGGAGAACTGGTCTGCAGAGTTTGGTAGGATAGTTATATGTCGAGAATAGGAAAACAACCGATTAAAATCCCGGATAAAGTCAAGGTGGAGATCAAGAACTCCACTGTCTTTGTGAAAGGCCCCAAAGGTGAATTGACCCAGGAGATCCATCCTCAGATTCAGGTTGATATTGAGGATAATGTCCTGAGTGTCAAAAGACCTTCCGATTCAAAATTCTTCAGGGCTCAGCATGGATTGGTACGGGCGCTGATCAACAATATGATAATCGGCGTGACTGACGGGTTCTCAAAAGTTCTGGAGATCGTGGGTGTCGGTTATAGGGCCGAGATGGCAAAGAAAATGCTCAAGCTTTCGCTGGGATTTTCCCATCCGATTTATTTTGCTGCGCCTCCGGGGATCAATATCGATCTGGAGAGCCAGCAGAAGATAAAGATTTCAGGCAGTGACAAGGCCCTGGTCGGGCTTGTGGCGGCCAAAATAAGATCGTTCAGGCCTCCTGAACCATACAAAGGCAAAGGTATTAAATACGAAGATGAGCAGATCCGCCGTAAGGCCGGAAAGACTGCCGCGTAGGGTGATGTTATGCCGAATAGACTTGATTTGAAACATTCAAAGTATAACCGCCGGGTTAAGCGGGTTAGAGCTAAAGTTGTCGGTACGCCCGAGCGCCCGCGTCTAAGCGTATGCAAGTCACTCAAGCATATTTATGCTCAGGTGATTGACGATACAGCGGGAAATACACTGGTGTTTGCGTCATCGCTCTCAAAAGAAGCGAGAGACAAATTCGAAGATAAGGATAAGAAGACCGATAAGTCATTCAAAGTCGGGCAGCTGATTGCCGAGATGGCGAAAGCCAGAGGTATTGAGAATGTGGTCTTTGACCGCCAGGGCAGCCGTTATCATGGCCGTATCAAGGCTGTGGCTGAGGGCGCCCGTAAAAGCGGATTGAACTTTTAGTAAGGATTATTATGAGGCCTCAGAGACAGAGATACGAACAAGATGGATTTGAGTTAGACGAGCATGTTATTCATGTAAATCGTGTGGCCAAGGTCGTGAAGGGCGGACGCAAGTTCTCCTTTACCTCCCTTGTAGCCGTTGGTGATCGTAACGGCTCGGTCGGCGTGGGACTGGGCAAGGCTCTGGAAGTTTCAGGCGCGATCCATAAGGCTACAGATGCGGCCCGTAAAGATATGGCCAAAGTCTCCATGGTGGGTGGAACCATACCGCACAAGATTATCGGCAAGTTTGGGGCTGCCCGGGTGCTTCTGCGTCCGGCTTCACCCGGTACAGGTATCATCGCCGGCGCCGGAGTGCGTGCCATCATGCAGGCCGCAGGGATTCAGGATATTCTCACGAAATCTCTGGGATCATCCAATCCGCAGAATATCGTAAAAGCGGCTATGGATGGGCTCAGGAGACTTCGTACAGAGGAAGAGGCTTTGGCTTTTAGAGAGGTAGAACCGGAGAAGAAGTCCGATGCCAGCTAAATTGAAAGTTACACAGGTCAGGTCGCTGAGCGGACGTATCCAGAAGCACCGGCGCACGATTGAAGCGCTGGGATTAAAGAGGATGCATCACAGTGTCATTCATGAAGACACTCCGCAAATCCGCGGCATGATAAAGGCGGTTTCGTTCATGGTCAAAGTGGAGGAGGTTTAAATGGAGCTTCACAATCTAGAGAAACCGTCCGGTTCAAAAAAGAATAGAAGACGAGTTGGACGCGGCGCCGGCTCCGGCCAGGGCGGTCAGGGCGGAAGGGGCCACAAGGGCCAGCTCTCGCGTTCTGGTTACAAGCGCAAGCACTGGAATGAAGGCGGCCAGATGCCATTGGCACGCCGTATCCCTAAGCGCGGATTCGTGAATCCGAATAAAGTCTATTACCAGCTTGTCAAAGTTGGAGATATTGCGAAAAAATTTACTGAGCCGGGGGAGGTTAATCCCGAGGCCCTGAAGCAGGCGGGATTGATAAAAACCACCGCAGAACCGATCAAAATCATGGGTGAGGGTTCGCTCGAGATCGGTTTGACCATCTATGCACAGGCGTTTACAAAATCAGCTGCGGAATTGATTTCCAAAGCCGGTGGAAAGGCAGAAAAGATATAAGTGCTGGAGACATTCAGAAACGTATTCAAAATTAAGGAATTGAGAACCAGAATCCTCTTTACGTTGGGGATTTTGGTTGTTTATCGTATAGGGGGCCATATTCCCACTCCGGGTATCGATGGCGATGCGCTGTTCCGTTTCTTCAACCAGCCCGGCGGAGGAGGCACTCTGTTTGGCCTGTTTGACCTGTTTGTGGGAGGCGCATTTACAAAGGCGACTATATTCTCGCTTGGCATTATGCCCTATATCTCGGCCTCGATTATTTTGCAGCTTTTGGGACCGGTGGTACCTCACCTGCAAAGACTGCAGAAAGAGGGTGAGGAGGGACGTCGCAAAATCACGCAGTATACCCGTTATGGTACGGTACTTATTGCCGCCCTGCAGGCTTACGGAACCTCCGTCTTCCTGCAGTCGCTTAACGCCCAGACCGGGACGTTGATCGTCACCAATCCCGGTATCGGATTTCAACTCTTGACCATGCTGACCTTCACCACTGGAACGATCTTCATTATGTGGCTGGGTGAGAAAATCACAGAGCGTGGTATCGGGAACGGTATATCACTGATCATCTTCATCGGGATCGTGGCCAGGATTGTGCCGGGAGTAATGGGAGAGGTGCAGAAGATCATCTATGATCCCAGCCGTATAGCCGGCGCGATTGTAATTATGGCCTTGATGGTTGCCGTGATCGCCGCCGTTATCATGGTTACCAGAGCCCAGCGCAGGATTCCAGTCCAGTATGCCAAGAGAGTGGTCGGAAGAAAGGTCTACGGCGGACAGGCGACACACCTGCCGTTGTCGGTCAACACTGCCGGTGTTATTCCGATTATTTTCGCGCAGTCGATCATGTTTGCGCCCCAGACCCTGGCGACATTCTTCCCAGGCTCGGGAATCGCGCAGTTCTTGAATACGCATTTCAACTTCACATCCGTTTTTTATAATATAATTTATGGTATTGTAATCGTCTTCTTTGCCTTCTTCTACACCGCGATAGTAATCAATCCGGTGCAGCTGGCTGACAACATGAAGAGCCAGGGCGGATTTATTCCGGGCAAACGTCCAGGCAAAGCCACGGCTAATTATATCGACAAGGTCCTGACCCGTATCACGCTGCCGGGCGCAATCTTTTTTGCCTTGATAGCGGTGCTGCCTAACTTCCTGATGGGATATGCAGGGGTGCGGTTCTACTTCGGGGGCACATCCGTGCTGATTCTGGTCGGTGTGGCTCTGGACACACTGCAACAGATAGAGTCGCATCTGTTGATGCGCCATTATGACGGCTTTATCAAGAAAGGCAAGATACGTGGGAGGTCATACTAATATGCTGCTGGTAATGTTGGGTCCTCCGGGATCGGGCAAGGGCACGCAGGCATCCCGGCTGGCTGAGAAGCTGGATTTACATCATCTGTCAACCGGCGATATGCTAAGGTCAGCTGTTAAAAATGAAACAGAATTGGGCAAAAAAGCAAAAGAATATATGGAAAAAGGCGATCTGGTTCCTGACAGCCTGATACTGGATATGATTCGCGAGACGATCAAAAATGATCAGGGTTCAGGATTCATCTTCGATGGATTCCCGCGCACCATTCCCCAGGCGGAAGGGCTTGATAAAATGCTCCAGTCTGAGGGTGAAGAGCTTGACGGCGCTCTAAATCTGGATGTCTCGGATCAGGAAGTGATTAAGCGGCTTTCCGGGCGGTATTTTTGTCCGCAGTGCCAGAGAACCTATAATTATCCCTCGAATCTGCCCGAGCAAGAGGGCTTTTGCGATGAATGCGGCGTTGAGCTGCAGAAGCGCAAGGATGATACGGAAGAAGTTGTTAAAAACAGGCTGGAAGTCTATAAAAAGCAGACCCAGCCCCTGATAGATTATTATAAAGATAAGTCGATTCTGGTAAATGTTGATGGTGAACGTGATATCGGTGTGATTTTCAATGATCTCGTCACCATAACCCAGAGTTTGTAGTTGCGGTGCTGAATGATTGAACTCAAGTCGCCGCGTGAGATTGAGTTGATGAGGGCGGCAGGTAAGATTGTCGCCGAAACACATAAGCTTGTAAAGGAGGAAGCGAAACCGGGAGTTTCGACCTTAAGGCTCGATGAACTCGCCGAGGAGTATATAAGGTCTCAGGGTGCGGTACCATCATTTCTGAATTACAGCGGATATCCTGCCACCCTGTGTATCTCGTTTGACGACCAGGTTGTACATGGAATTCCCTCGAAAAATCGGGTGATTAAAGAGGGACAGCTGGTTAAAATCGATGTTGGTGCAAAGAAAGACGGTTATCACGGCGATGCCGCCAAGTCATTTTACATCGGCGAACTGGATGAAAAGACCGATAGACTCCTCAGTGTTACTGAGACAGCATTAATGCGGGGAATCGGGCAGGCCGTAATAGGGAACTTTTTGGGTGATATTTCGTTTGCAATACAGAAAACCGCTGAGGATGATGGCTTTTCCGTTGTCCGTGATCTCGTGGGTCATGGAATCGGAAAAAACCTACATGAGGAGCCTCAGGTTCCCAATTATGGTAATCCCAGGACAGGCGTAAAATTAGAAGAAGGTATGACAATTGCGATCGAGCCGATGGTGAATGAAGGTGGATGGGCCGTCAGGGTTCTTGAGGACGAATGGACGGTCGTTACCGCTGATGGTTCTCGCTCGGCGCATTTTGAACATACGATAGCGATAACAAAGAATGGAGCGAGGATCTTAACCAAGATCTAATATGGCCAAAGAAGAATCTATAAAAGTTGAAGGGAAGGTAATAGAGCCCCTTCCTAACGCGATGTTTCGGGTGGAGCTGTCCAATGGGCATATAGTTACCGCCCATATATCCGGCAAGATGAGAATGAATTTTATTAAGATTCTTCCGGGGGATAAGGTGACTATGGAACTTTCGCCCTATGATTTGTCTAAAGGAAGAATAGTCTATCGCTATAAGTAAGAGAATTATTGAGATTTCTATATAAGTGAGGATTTTATGAAAGTACGGTCATCGATAAAGAAGCGCTGCGAACATTGCAAGATTATCCGTCGCAGGGGTGTTCTGCGCGTTATCTGCAAGAATCCTCGTCATAAGCAGAAACAGGGCTAAGGAGGAAGTGTGGCTCGTTTAGCAGGTGTAGATTTACCGAGAGAAAAGCGGATTGATATCGCTTTAACATATATATACGGCATCGGGCGGTCAACCGCCAACGAGATTATCAAAAAGACCGGCGTTGATCCCTCGGTGCGGGTCCACTCACTGACCGAGGAAGATATTACCAAGCTCAGGTCGGAGCTCGATAACTACAGAGTCGAAGGTGTTCTCCGCGGCGAAGTAATGATGAACATCAAGCGGCTGATCGATATCGGCTCCTATCGTGGACTCAGGCACCGTCGCGGCCTGCCTGTACATGGGCAGAGAACCAAGACAAATGCCAGAACCCGTAAAGGTCCCAGAAAGACAGTAGGCGGAAAGAAGAAAGCGCCGTCGCCCAAGTAAAAAAAACAGGTTAACTGCGAGGAGTTTTAGTGGCTGATCCTAAGAAGAGAAAAGGAAGAAAAAAAGTCAAACGTGCCGAGGCGGTGGGCGTCGCTCATGTCAAGGCAACATTCAATAATACCCAGATCTGCATCTCCGACAGAAAGGGAAATGTGATCTCATGGTCTACAGCCGGCAAAGTGGGCTTTAAGGGCTCCAAGAAAAGCACTCCCTTCGCAGCACAGGTGGCATCCGATGCCGCCGCCAAAGAAGCGATGGATGCCGGCGTAAGAAAGGTCGAGGTATGGGTCAAGGGTCCCGGCGCGGGCCGCGAAGCGGCAATCAGGTCGCTGCAGGCTGCCGGGCTTGAGATCAGTGCCATCAGGGATGTCACTCCCATTCCTCACAACGGATGTCGTCCATCCAAAAGAAGAAGAGTTTAGAAAGGATAATAGATGGCAAGATATCGGGGAAGCGTCTGCAGATTATGCAGGAGAGAAAGCGAAAAGCTGTTTCTTAAAGGTTCGCGCTGCTATTCTGAAAAATGTGCGATCGAGAGAAGGAATTTCCCTCCCGGGCAGCATGGATTCAATGTCCGCCGCAAGATTTCGGATTACGGGATACAGCTTCGCGAAAAGCAGAAAGTCAAAAGAATATATGGTCTTCTGGAGAACCAGTTTCACAATTACTACCTGAAAGCCACGCGTCAGAAGGGTGTGACCGGCGAAAACCTGCTGGTATTCCTGGAGACCCGCCTGGACAACATCATTTACAGGCTGGGCTTTGCACCTTCACGCAAGTCTGCCAGGCAGCTTGTGCGCCACAGGCATTTCATGGTAAACGGAAGGGTTGTGGATGTTCCGTCTTATCTGCTTCGTCCCGGTGATGTTGTCAAAGTGAAGGAAAAAAGTAAGGGTCTGGATATTATCCATATGGCCCTGAGAGAATCCGATAGAGCTGTCGATTTACCCTGGCTTAGAGTGAATAAGGCCAATCTGGAAGGCGAGCTTCTGGAAAGGCCCAAGCGTGAAGATATTCCGCTCACCTGTCAGGAACAGCTTATCGTAGAGCTTTATTCAAAGTAATCTGGGAGGCGCTTTAATATGAAATGGAAACCGTTGACAATGCCCAAGGAAGTGGTAAAAGAAACTAATACCGAAACACCTTTCTACGCCCGGTTTGTGTTCGAGCCGCTGGAAAGAGGATTCGGAACTACCATTGGGAATGCCCTCCGCAGAGTACTTCTCGCATCCATTCATGGCGCTGCCGTGACTGCTGTGAGAATTGACGGTGTACTGCATGAGTTCAGTACACTCGAGGGCGTGTATGAGGATGTTACCGACATCATTCTCAATATTAAGAGACTCTGGGTCAGGCTCGATGCCGATGAGCCCAAAACCATTACTCTTGAAGTCGACAAGGCCGGTAAATACTCGGCCGCAGACATAGAAACCGGTTCCGACGTTACGATATTGAATCCTGATCTGCATATTGTTGAATTGACCAAGGATGTCAAGATCAAGATCGAGATGCACGTCGATACCGGCCGGGGTTATGTTCTGGCTGAAGCACATCGCGATCCCGAGGCCCCCAAGGGCACCATCTATGTCGATTCTCTTTTCTCACCGGTGATCAAAGTTAATTACACCGTCGAAAATACGCGTGTCGGTCAGAGCACCGATTACGATCGATTGATTATGGATATCACGACCAACGGCGTAATCGTTCCCGAGGACGCTCTGGGTTATGCGGCCAAGATTCTGAAAGACCATGTCATGCCCATGATTCATATCGATGAAGAGATTATCGAGGAAGTGGAAGAAGAAGAGGACGAAGAAACGATCAGAATCCGGCAGCTATTGAATACCCGGGTCGACGAACTCGAGCTTTCTGTCAGGTCCTCGAACTGCCTCCGGGCGGCCAATATTCAAACCCTTGCAGATCTGGTGCGCAAAACCGAATCCGAGATGCTGAAGTATCGCAATTTCGGCAGAAAGTCGCTGACAGAACTGAATAGCATTCTTGATGAGCTCGGCCTGTCGTTCGGTATGGATGTTGACAAGTATTTTGAAAATCAGAAAGAGAAGTAAAGCAAATGAGACACGGCAAGAAGATACACAAGCTGAATCGGCCGGCCGAACATCGCAAAGCCGTACTAAATAATCTGGCTATGGCGCTGATTACAAGGAAACAGATCCAGACGACCGAGTCCAAGGCCAAGGCCCTTAAGCCGTATATCGACCGTCTGATTTCAACCGCTCTTCAGGATACCCTTTCAGCCAGAAGACGAGTTGCCCAGCATCTACCTAATAAGGAAGCCTTCAAAGAGCTCTTCAATAATATAGTTCCTAAACTCGAGGGACGGACGTCAGGTTTCTCACGCATAGTAAAGTTCAGGAGCAGGCGCGGAGATGGAGCGCCCATGTCTATTGTCCAGCTTCTCCTTGAAGAAGAACCTGAGAAAAAAGGCCGCAAAAAAGGAAAGAAAAAAGCAGCCGCGAAGGCGGCCCCGGCGGCCAAAAAGGCCAAGGAGGAAAAAGAGTCCGAACCTGAAAAGCCGGAAGAACCGGAACCGGAAAAAACCGAAGCCGTAGAGGGAAAGACCCCGGTCGAGAAGGGAGAAGCCCAGGCCGCCGTGGCGGAAGAGACAGTCACGGGGGCTGCAGAGGAAGGCGCCGAGGAAGAGCCGGACCCTGAACCTGAAGAGGAGAAGCCTAAGGAAGAGAAACCGAAAGCCGATAAATCAAAGAAGAAAAAGGAATAAAAAGATAGATTCTTTTATCCGGCAGTCTCATATGAGACTGCTTTTTTTATGATATTTACTAAGGGATATTTTACTTCCTGATCACCCTGGCGTCAAGGTGCGATCAGGCGGAAGCAAGATCTGATGAGAGCCCCGGTGGAATTTAGCCCTCATTAAGATATTTTCTTGCCAGTCGTCTCGCGGCTGAGTCGCTTTGAAGATCAAAGCCCGTCTGCTGGAGGCGCACCAGTGCTCTGTGTGCTTCAGAAATGTTATTTAATTTGTCATGCACGCGCGTAATCCCCAATAATGCGCCAGTATGCAGGCTGTCAAGTATGAGTACTTGATTCCACTGCTCAAGGGCGGTTCTTAGATCACCTGTACGATAAAGCTCCAGGGCCGCAAAATGCCGTGTTTGAACATGATTCGGATAGATACTCAGGGCCAGCTGATAGGCACGCAGCGCTTCATTATGCCTGCCGAGCTCTCTATAATTATTGCCCAACCAGAGCTGTATACCGAAATCCTCCGGGTGCAGTTGATCGGCCTTACCCAGTACCTTTAATGATGAATCGTAATCTTCTTTATCGTAAAGCAATACCGCCAGGCCCAATAGTGCCTCGTAATTGCCCGGATGATCCCGCAGTACATCTTTCAGATAGTATCCGGCCGAATCCGGATAACCGAGTTTCTGCAATGCAAGTCCAAGCCCTATCTCAGCCTCGATATTTTCAGGATTGCTGCCATAGCCGAGACGGAATAGCTCAGCTGCATGCTTGTATTCGGAATATGCAAGTAGATTGTCCGCGACACTAACGAGATAACTCGCTGTATCAGGTGTCAGCGGTACTCCCTCCTTATAAAGTTGAACTGCAGAATCCGCATTACCACTCATCAATTTGATATTTCCCATTCTAAAATGAAGAGCGAGGAAACTCGTATCCCGGGCGATCTGCAACATCGCCTCCCAGGCTTCATCATATCTGCCGGTCTGATATAGGGCATTGGCATATGACATTCTATCCCTGAGATTTGTCATATATTCGCGCGGAATCTGCGCATAATATTCCAATGCTTTTTCATACTCATTCTGGTTATAATGCAGATCTCCCAGGTGCTTCAGGTCGGTATAGTCTTTTGTTCCGGATGCGACTTTTCTCTCGGTAAAAACAGTGGCATCCTTCTCAAGATCGTAGATATTTGCGAGAATCGAAACGAAAGGTATGATGCGCTCGCCGTCATAATAATCCTCGGTATAATGAACATCATGTTTCAATAGTGTGACAATCCTGTCGACTGCTGTATGTGGCTTCTTGTTGATTGCCACGAACATACCTGTATGGATGACTCCCAGAATCAGTATCGGTATCATAAGGAATCTATACCTGACCTTAGATTTATTCCGCTGAGCTATGATAGTTGCTGCGAATATAGCCGCGGGCACTGCAAATATGGAAAGCAGATCCCAGTCACGCACAGCGCCCAGAGCCGGATCGATGAAAAAGCTGATTATAATGGCCGGCACCAGCAGATATGCAAGCATCCGGAAAATATCAGTCTTCATTTTTTTCATGAAAATCAAAAGGAGAACAATTCCCAGGACGCCGATCGCAGGTCCGGCGAAAATCAGCACATTGAAAAAATCGACTATATGCTGCATGGAAAATATGGCATAATCGGTATCAGCATTACCTGTAATTGGCAACGCTGCGGGTATTCCGCTTCTTGTAAATGTCCTTCCGACCAAGTAGATTCCTATTACAAAAAGCGCACTGAGTGCCAGGATGATTCTTTCAGATAATATTATGAATCTCCTGTTTATAAGATATATAAGCGAGGGCAGGAAAGCAATGAACCAGATGTGCCAGAATATGCCGATGGCATAGATCAAGATGATGAAAGGGGTGCCTGTCTTCCCACGAAGGTATTTTATTGCTGCGTAAATGTACACCGCGAGCCAGGCAGTCAATATGGAATAGGTTTCCACGTAGCCCGTAAAAAGAACAGCAATAGCGGATGTCGCGCAGACCAGGAACAGGATTATTCTCAGGCCATCACCTGCAACCAGTGACTCGAGGACTTTGTAAAGAAAAAACACAAATATGATTCCGCATGCTATCGATATCCAGGTCATGAATGCGGCAGGCTCCATCCATTTACCGATTCCAACAACACTGTAGAGGAATTTTGCAAGCAGGCTGAAGCCGTAGGCGGTTTTTGAGATAATCTGGCCTTCGGAAATGTGTCCCAGGATCAGATGGCCGTCCCCGTAAATGTAGCTCCTCCCTCGCAGGAAATAAAAGATCGCTCCCGGAATAAGTATCCACAATATGACCTGTATCGCAAATGGAAGAGATGTAAGTCCGGCCTTGATACCCAGCAAAAGCCTTGTAATGATCCTGTAAACAGCGCTGCCGATGGCGGGTATTAAAGTCAAAATTGCCGCTGCCCCAAAAATGATGAGAGCGTAAGGAAGCAGGGACTGACTGCTGATTACTGACCAGTTCCAATATGAAGGATTAATCCAGGAGATTGTAAAAAACAGCAGCAGGGTTATGATGACCGCCTGGATTAAAATCCGCAGCGTTCTTCCGAAATCGGGCATTTGTCGGTCTATTCTATTTTATCATCGGACTTTTTATTTGCAAATTCCGGAAAATCCCGGACATAAAGATCTTTCATGAGCTGCAGCCTCTCGGTGACAGTATCATTCTCAATCCAGTTCTCAAGCATTACCCTCGCAGTATCCGCCTTATCTTTTTCTTTGTAAAGGTGATACCAGAAGAGAAAGTCTCCTGTATTGGGAAAGCGATTCATCGGATCTTCGGCACGCAGTTTTTCCGCTATTCCCTCCTTCCCCAGGGATTGTTCGAACAGATCAGCTGACTGGGAAAGCGCCCCGGGATAATATCTATGCTTAATTACCAGGGTGTCGACCAGAGCATCGGCCAGGGAATCATTTCCCAGAAGAAAGTTGACGGCGGTGTAATATGCATCCAGCTTATAGGAATTTGGGGCTTGCTTTCGGCCTTCTTCAACGAGGGCCAGAAGTTCTTCCAAATCTCCATTCTTATAGTATAGCTTGGAGGGAAAGACGTAAAAATCCTCGACTTCCGGATATAGCTCGATGCCGAGTAGGGACCGCTCAAAAGCCCCTGCCGTATCGCCCTCAATCTCACGGCTTTCGATCAAGATCTTGAAGAGATTTATTGAGGAATCCCCGAGCTCCATGGCCTGGTCCAGCTTTGAAGCGGCCGAGTCAAACGCTTTTATCTTGTAATAGGCAAGACCCAGGTGATACGAAAGATCCTTAAAACTGGTATCAGCATCGGCATTTTCAAGATATGCTGCCGCCCTCGTTGGATTATTTCCCCGGTAATAAGCCATCCCAGTAAGATAATTCCAGTGTGCCGGCGATTTGCCGCGCTCCATGCTTACATACTTTGTAAGAATGGGAGCAGCTTTTACGATCTTATCCTCTTCCAACATCTTCTGTGCAAACTCTATTGCGCTGGCGGTATCGCCCAAAGCCGCTTTGCATACTAGAACTGAATCGTCGACACCCTCCCATAGTTCTGGATCCATCTTCTGGTAGATTTCCAGAGCCCGTTCATCATTCTTCAATTTCCTGTAGATACTTGCAAGGTAATAGGTGGCATGTGGATATTCGTCATTATTAATCAGCGGCAGAAAGTATTCGGTGGCAAGTGAGTCACGTTTCGCGCCAAGCAAAGCAAGGCCAGTCAAATAGTTGAGCGGGGCAGAGGCCCCTGGCGGATTTTGATTAAAAACTGTCAGATAATTGGCCGCCGAAACAGTATCCTCCCTGAGCATGAATTTCCATCCGATAACCATGGCCGCAAGCGAATCATTATTTTCGGCTTTTACCCGCAGTATGCTATCCGGCAAATCCCGGTATTCCGTATTCACCCAGGGACGTGCAATCAATTCGAGTTCATTATCTCCGCAATTCAGACCGATGATTAAAGTTATAAGCGCTATAAATGGCAGAGCAAAAGAATCTTTCGACAGTACTGTTCCGATTCTCATAATTAATCCCTCTCTCGATTCAGCAGCACCCGTTATGCCTAATTCTATGAATCATAAAATATTACATGATCCCCATTTGGCAAGCAAAATTACTACATGATTGCCCTTGAAAATTCAATATGTTCTATTATACAGAGGAACATGCACATCTTTGTGCGGAGTCTCTGAACAAATATTGATGGAAACTGATAAGGAAAAAACTATCTCTTCAAATGGAATATAATTCCTGAAAATTCACCTTCAGATAATATTCCATTGGAAACTCTCTCGATTGCGATGCCCCATAACCCCTTGTCATGTAAAGAAATATGCGGATTGTTGATTTTCTGTTTCGCTTCCGTAATTGGTTTGGCATGGACTATGCTTAAAGTGGTGAAAACAATACCGGACAAACAGGTTTTAAACAGCGCTCATATACAATGAGTGAAACTTGAAAGTGAGTGGCAGACATCCATGGTTGATGAAATCTACACCGGCTTTTCTGAACGATCGATCGTACGCACAGGCGATCCCTTGAATTTTGCAATTGATGGTGAGGGATTCTTTGTGCTGGAGACTTCTCGGGGCGAGACTTTTACGCGTAATGGAAACTTCAATCTCAGCCCGGAGGGTATACTGGTAACTTCCGATGGTCATGCGGTCTTATCCGATAGGGGCCCGATTGAAGTCTCTGGAGGAGAATTGAATGTCGATCTTGACGGCAGGATCACTGTCGATGGTGTTGAATTCGGGCATCTGCTTTTAACCGATTTCCCCAAACCATACAAGCTCGAGAAGTTAGATGCCGAAATATACAGGGCGACGGCTGACATTCAGAAGCTGGAAACGAAATACACATATGTGCGGCAGGGATTCCTGGAAAAGGCGAATGTCGATATCATTCGCGAAATGGCGGATATGATCGAGACATATCGAAGCTATGAATCCGACTGGAATGCAGTCAGAATCTCGGATGAGCCTCGGGAAGAGACAATTAAGCGAGTGAGAAAGGTCAGGTAGAAAGCAGGTCAGGATGAAGAAATATCTATTTTTTTTGATGATTCTGGTTCTAATGCTCCTGCTTCCATATTCGCTTAAAGCAGGAGAATTGTGTTCTAAAGCAGATTCATGTTCTGTTGATATAAAAACCGATAAAAATACATGCAGGTTTTAAAGTCAATGAATGAGGGCGAATTAGGTAAAGATTCAAAACTCCAGGCCGAAAAGCTTTATAAGGAGGAAGGGTGGAGTTTCTCTACAAGAAAGTAATTGATATAGTCGAAGAGGAGTCGCTCTGTCTGGAGGAATTCCTTGAACTGTTGGTCAACCAGCAGAAGTATCTGGTTGAAAATGATCTGGAAAAACTCAAAGACGGCGTGGCCCGG
Organism: Candidatus Zixiibacteriota bacterium; assembly: GCA_011777135.1. Lineage (GTDB taxonomy): Bacteria > Zixibacteria > MSB-5A5 > JAABVY01 > JAABVY01 > JAABVY01. Next base: position 21,042 of record JAABVY010000231.1, read on the forward strand.
CAGCAGGAGATAATCAGCAGGGTTAAGACCCTGGAAAAACAGCGCGGAAAGCTGGTCGCCGAATATTCTGAAACAGAGGATGTAAATCCGGGTGATATAACGATTACCTGCCTGGCGCGCAAAGCCGGCGGCCAGATTGCCGACAAACTTCTGGAGCTTCAGAATTCGCTCCTGTCTCTTCATGAGAAAATAGAGAAAGCCAGGCGAAAGAATGAATTTTTGATTGAAAATTCGATGAAATATATTGATGGGACAATCAGGCTGATAGCGGAAAGTGGCAGGCAAAAAGAAGATAATGCTAAATCTGACGAGAAAGAAAGCCTGATTCTTACCACGACAGTCTGACATTGGAGAGATTGATGCAGAACCTATTCAATGGATTTGAAATAGGTAAGCGGACGCTATGGACTTCACAGCTTCGCATGACCGAAATTGAATATAATAACATCAAAAACAGTATCCAGGGAAACCACTATGATCCCGATGTGGCGGTATTAATGTGTCGGAAAACATCGCGATCAACATGCAGGTAATTTGACAGGACTCTATAGATACTAAGGATGGTAGGAGACAAAATTGCTTATTCTGACAAGGAAGTTGGGCGAGAGCATCACCATAGGTGACAATATCAAGGTCACGGTATTGGGCATTTATGGACGGCAGGTAAGGCTTGGAATTGAGGCGCCCCTCAAGGTGGTGGTGCACAGGGAAGAAATCTATGTGAAGATCCAGAAGGAAAACCGCAAAGCTTCCAAGACCGACAAGGAAGATCTTGATAATGCGGTTGATTACCTGAAGGGAAAATACAAGAATGAGATCAAGAAAACCGATTCCAAGCCAAAAATGCGGTATCGTGATGATCGGGGCAAAAGGCCGCCCAAGCCCTGATATAGATTTAGCCGTTGGTGATGGCTTTCGTATTCCTTAGAATCAAAACTTTGAGAAGTTTTTGCGGGCTTGTAAGGTCATGAGTGAAACCAGAAAGACAATTTCGGATCAGGATGTAGGTAACCTGTCCCGGAATATAAATCAATTTCAAGACCTCCGGGAACAGTTAATTATTGAAAAAAGCATCATAAGCTCTCTTGATGATCCAGCCGGAGCAAAGGGCGACCTGTCCTACCGCTCCCGAATTTCCGAGATCGAACACTACCGGGCCAACATTGCCGAGGGAAAGATCTGGCTTACTGCTGTAGAGGCCGCCCTGATGGATTCTACCGGGATGATCAAGCGCGCCAAGGAAATTGCCATCGCATTGGACAATAACACTTGCACTGCCGCTCTTCGTGACTCCATGGCCGATGAGGTTGAGTCGCTTCTTGATGAATTGCTGCGTGTTGCAAACCGTCAGCAAGATGGCCGGTACATCTTTGCCGGGCAGATGACTTTTACCAGACCTTTTAGCGAATCCCCCAAAGGGATTAAGTATAATGGTGATCAGGGAAGTATAAAATGTCAGGTCGGAGCCGGAAACGAAGTAGCAGTCAACATTCCAGGCTCAGATATTTTCACCAGACCGTTCAGAATTCTCGGGGAAGACAGCGATCTTGAAGCGGGGATTGATGAGCGTACTCGTTTAGCAGATTTGAACAGTGGAAGGGGTATCGATTTATCACCCGGATCATTCATGATCACAGATCATAATCTGAATAATTCTATTACGGTGACAATACCTCCCGGCACATTCTATATCGAAACTCTAATCAGCGAAATTAACGATCAGCTTGACGCCGGTGGAATGGATAATCTTACAGTTCAATATGGTGAAGAGGGAAACAATCTCAGGCTGGTCGCCCGGGATAAGCCTCAGGTTTCTCCATCCACCCCGCTTTCAAACCTGAACTATGGAAATGGGATTGGCTCTGAACCGTACGAGATCCGCATCAAAAGCGATGATAATTCCATAGATTTGACCGTGGATCTCCTGGCAGCATCAACAATCGGAGATATTATTGAGACAATCAATCGGACACTCGATATCCATGGCATAAAGAATGTAATTGCCAGTCTGAATCCGGCCTCAACCGGAATAGATATCCAGGACAAGAATGACAGACCTCTGGGCCTTCAGATCTCGGAAAACCAGAAAGATTCGTGCACTGCGGAGGGATTGGGCATAATAGGCACTATCGAATTTACACTATCCGGGAGTGACCTGAATCCCCGGCCTGATTTCAGTCTTGAAGATGCGGCTCCCGGAAATACGACAGCAGCGGATATTGGAATATTGGGCAATTTCCATTACGATCTTGTCGGACGGGATCTCGATCCGCGGATTACTCTCCTGACCCCTCTTGCAATGTTAAACAATGGATCAGGAGTTGAATTGAATGAAATTATGATTGCTCAGGGATCGAGTTCATTAAATTTGAATTTTGGAGATACAGGAATAGAAACAATAGGAGATTTGATAAATGCCGTAAATAGCCTCGGTTTATCAATGAAGGCATCGATAAATGAGAATCAAAAGGGTATACAGATAGAGTCTACTATTATCGGACAGACTCTATTGGTCGAAGATATCGCTGNNACTATTATCGGACAGACTCTATTGGTCGAAGATATCGCTGAATCCGATACGGCTTCCAGCCTGGACATAGTGGGCTCTCCGGACGTATTCGGAAATATCATTTTCCTTGCAGACGCCCTCAGGAATAACAACCTGAAATCAGCCGGCTATGTCATAGAAAGCCTGGATGCATTCCGCAATCATATTCTCAGCGAAATTGCTTCAGTAAAAGTAAAAATGATAAAGTTAAATACCATCGAGTCCCAATTGATGGACTACAGCCTGGAGCTAACAAAATTATTGAATGAAGCCGAGGGTGAAGATATGACCGAGCTTATGGCAGACCTCGAGAACCATGAAAATATATACACGGCTGCTTTGAATTCGGCTGCCAGAATTATACAACCTTCATTGACGGATTTTATAAGGTAAGGTTATTATGAAAATCGCGACATTCAGATTCGGTGAATTGGAAATACCGGAAAACAATATTATCGAGTTTCCCAAAGGTCTAATAGGTTTCGAGCAATTTAACAAATTCGTTCTTCTGGAACGAGAGGACTCTGAGCCATTTCGCTGGCTGCAGTCCCTTGAGGATCCGAACCTTGCCTTTGTTGTGGTCAATCCGATGATCTTCTTCAAAAATTACAAAATAGAGGTCCATTACAAGGAGCTGGAAGATATTCAGGTTTCCTCGCTGGATAGAATTGAAATTTATGCGGTGGTGACCATTCCGGAAGATATTTCTCGGATGTCAGCCAATCTGCTGGGACCGCTGGTCATAAATCTCAACAATAACTGTGCTAAACAGATTGTGCTAAATAACAGCACATATACAATCCNNACATATACAATCCAGCACTATCTGCTGGATGAATTGAGCAAAAGCGCCAAAGAACGGGCTGATACAAAGTCGCTGGCTGTACAGATTTGAGCTGGGAACATCAATTCACAGGATTAGTAATGCCAAAGAAAAAGCAAGAATCAAAAGCAAAGACCACGTCCAAATCCAGGAAAGCACGGGCGGTCAGAAAAGTTGAAGCTTCCATACCTGATAAGTCCAAATCCAAAATCCGATCTGACAGGATACTGCAAAAGGCTCGTGATTTTCTGGATAAAGGTAAGAATGAAAAGGCT
>JAABVY010000197.1 GCA_011777135.1 Candidatus Zixiibacteriota bacterium
GCAAATATGAGGCCTTGAACTTGGCACTTTTCAACAGCGGCATGTTCCTTTATATCCCTACTAATATGGAACTGGAAAAGCCTGTCTACATGCATCGCCATCCAGACGACAAATACAATATGCCGCGGCTTCTGGTTGTTGTGGGGGACAATTCCAGGGTGACCATTATCGATGATTATGCCGGTAAAAGGAATGATAAACCGTATAGCGCCAACAGCGCAGTCGAGATTTTCGGAGGACAGAATTCGCAGATTCGCTTTGTCAGTCCGCAGAATTTAAATAAGGAATCACGTTCATATGTGACCCAGAGAGCGCAGATTGGCCAGCATGGAAGGATGTTCTCTATTTTTGTTTCTCTTGGGGCCGATGTCTCCAAGTCCAAGTACAATCTCGGGACGATTCTGGATGGCCAGGGTGCATACAGCCAGATGCTGGGAATATTATTCGGTGATGAAAAACAGCACTTCGATCATCACACCCTGCATCACCACAAAGCCGGAGAGTCATTCTCGAATATCGATTTCAAAGTGGTGCTGAAGGACAAGGCGCTTTCAGCCTATACCGGTCTCATCAAGATCGATGAAAATACCCTGAACTGCGAAGCCTTTCAGGAAAACAGAAATCTGCTCTTGAATAAGGGCCCAAGGGCCGAATCGATTCCGGAGCTTGAAATATTAAACGATCAGGTGCGTTGCAGTCATGGGGCAACTGTGGGCCCGATAGATCCGGAGATGGTCTTCTACCTTAAAAGCCGTGGCTATTCAACTGATGAGGCGGTCAGGACTATTGTCTCCGGTTTCATCGAGCCGCTACTTAATGCTGTGCCTGAGGATTTGCGGCAGATGATGCAAAATATGGTGCAATTCAAGCTCAATAACGGAACCGGGGATTAAAAAGCTTGTTGTTTAAACAAAATGGATAATGACAAACATAAAAGATGGTGCGGGCGCAAGAATAGTATATCTCGCACTGGCATTAAGCCCGCGCCATTTCAATATTAAAATGAATATGTGGCATGAAACGATGAAACTTCCTTTTTTAAATCGGCTTTTCCCCTCAGGGAGTGATTACAATGGATAGTAATCTTAATGATTTATATAGAGATATCCTAATGGATCACTACAAATATCCGCGGGGGAAGAAGACACTGGATAATCCCGATCTTGAAAATCAGGGCCAGAATCCACTCTGCGGCGATTCACTTACAGTACAGGCCAGAATTAATAATAGTGTCATAGAAGATATTGGAGTCAGCTGCGTCGGTTGTGCAATTTGTACGGCCTCCAGCTCGATGCTGGCGGATATCATAAAAGGCAAGACTCTGGACGAAGTAAAGGAAATCGCCCGTGTTGTGAAGCATCTTTTAAAAGGCGATAAAGTCGATTCGGATATGGATCTCGGAGACCTGGAGGCGCTTGAGGGTGTGAAGAAATTTCCCGTCAGGATTAAATGTGCTCTTCTCTCCTGGACGACCCTGATAGACAGCATCGAATCATGGGAGAGCGGCAGAAAGTTGAGAGTGGTAAGCACGGAGTAATATGATGATTACGCCCGATGAGATAAAAGAAAAGCTAATGCCGATACAGGATCCGGAAATAGGCCTGGGAGTGGTCGATCTGGGTCTTATATATGATATCGATGTTTCTGATGATGGCAAGGTTAAAATATTGATGACGCTGACAACGCCGGCTTGTCCCTATGGACCGGAGCTTGTTGATGCTGTCAGGATAGCTGCCGAGAAGATGGAAGGAGTGACAGAAGCAGAGGTTGAGGTTGTATGGGAACCGCAATGGAATNNCGAAATCGATGCAAGATGGATTATTTTGACACAAATATATATATTCTGATACTGGAGTTGAAATAATATTATTGACGAAAATTCAAACAGGTTCACGAAAGGATAGAGGTAAATGTTATTCAAAACGTTTGATCCGCTGAAGGGCAAACAGTTGCGTATCATGGACGAGAACGGCAAGATAGTGGATGAAAAGAATATGCCCGACCTGAATGACGATCAGGTGGTCGAGGCATATAAATACATGCTCTATGCACGTCAGGTCGATCTGAAGGCTGTTGCTTATCAGCGAATGGGAAGGCTTTTTACTTTGCCCCCGAATCTTGGACAGGAAGCTGCCGCACTGGGCAGTGCCTACGCGCTGGATAAGGAGAAGGATTGGATGGTTCCGGCGTTCCGTGAGATGGCCGCCTGGTTGTATTGGGGCGCGACCGCCAAAGGCATGTATCTGTACTGGGCGGGAAGTGAAGATGGTAATGTCACACCTGATGATGTCAATTTCATGCCCAGCGCGGTCCCAGTCGCCTCGCAGGTGCCGCATGCTGCCGGTATCGGGTATGCCATCAAATACAAGGGTACTGATCAGGTCGTAATTACTTATTTCGGAGATGGCGGAACCTCGGAGGGCGATTTCCACGAGGGTATGAACTTTGCCGGCGTTTTCAAGCTGCCGGTAATATTTTTCTGCAACAATAACCAGTATGCGATTTCGGTCCCCAGGCGAATTCAGTCCGCCGCTAAAAAATTGGCGGATAAGGCGATCGGATACGGTATGCCGGGAATTCAGGTGGACGGCAATGATTTCTTTGCTGTCTATGCGGCCACCAAAGAAGCTGCCAATTATGCCCGTGGAGGAAACGGCCCGGTTATGATCGAGGCTGAGACATATAGACGCGGCTATCATACAACTTCAGACGATCCCACCAAGTATCGTACAGCAGAGGAAGAGGCCGAGTGGGAAGTCAAGGATCCTCTCGTCAGAATGAAGAAATATCTTGAAGACAAAGGCCTCTGGGATGATGATAAAGAAAATGATTATGTGAAGCATGCTAAAAAGGATATCAGCGCGCAATTTAAAGAGGTAGAAGAATATCCCAGAACCTCGCTTGAGCAAATATTCAAGTATATGTATGAAGAGATGCCGGATATCCTGAAAAGGCAAAAGGTCGAAATGGAAAAGTATCTGGCCGGAAAGGAGGGCCGTTAAATGGCGGTAATGAATATGGTACAGGCCATAAACTCGGCCCTTGAATTCAAACTGAAGGACGATGAAACAGTTGTTGTTTACGGCGAGGATGTCGGCGTCGAAGGCGGTGTCTTCCGAGTAACCGAGGGCCTCCAGAAAAAGTATGGCGAGAAAAGAGTCTTTGATACGCCTCTGGCAGAATCAATGATCATCGGCACAGGAGTTGGCATGGCTGCAGGCGGTCTTCGTCCGGTGGCGGAAATTCAGTTTTCCGGGTTTATTTATCCCGGTTTTAACCAGTTGATTTCACATGTCGCCAGGATGAGAAACCGTTCACGCGGAACGATTACCTGCCCGATGGTCATACGTGCGCCCTACGGCGGCGGGGTAAGAGCGCTGGAGATGCATAGTGAATCTCTGGAAGCGGTTTACGGGCATATTCCCGGTCTGAAAGTGGTTATGCCGGCGACACCGTACGATGCCAAGGGTTTGCTGATTTCTGCAATCGAGGATAATGATCCGGTTATGTTCCTTGAACCCAAGAAAGTCTATCGCGCAATCAAACAGGAAGTGCCTGAGGATCCATACAGGATCAAACTCGGCAAGGCCAAGATAGTGCAGGAAGGTGATCAGATTACTGTTGTGGCTTACGGCGCCATGCTTCGCACTGCTCAGCAGGGAATTGCCAAAGCCAAGAAAGATGNNCTGGTAGAATCTTGATCGTGCACGAGGCCGCCCAGAGCTTTGGTGTCGGCGCGGAGATAATGGCCCTGGTCAATGAGGAAGCATTTCTTTATCTGGAAGCGCCCCCGACCCGCCTAGCCGGTTTCGACACTATAGTTCCGCTTCCGATGGGTGAGGATTTGTATTATCCTGATGCTGACCGTGTCCATCATTATATTAAGAAAGTAGTGGAGTTTTAAGGAGGATTTATGCTATACGTATTCAAGTTTCCCGATATCGGCGAAGGCATTCACGAAGGCAAAATCCTCAAATGGCACGTGAAAAAAGGCCAGGAGGTCATGGAGGGCGACCCTGTCGTCAATGTCGAGACCGATAAAGTCGTCACTGATATTCCCATCCCGAAAGACGGTGTGATAAAAAATACCTACGGCAAAGAGGGTGAGGTTATCAATGTCGGTGATGCCCTGGTGGAAATGGAAGTTGAAGGCGAAGAAGCTGAAGAAGAAGCTGCCACTCCCGAAAAAGAGGAAGCCGAAGTTGAGGCCGCTCCCAAAGAGGGACGCGAGGCGGAAGGCGAGCCCGCTTCCAGGACGGAAGTGGCCAAAGCCAAAACCAAAACAAAGAAGATCGAGGAGAAGGGCTTTGGTGTTGTCGGCCAGATAGAAGAGGCAGATACCGATGCATTTCTTCCGGCAACTGGTGAAGGCATGGAGGCCCAGGCCGCAGTAGCAGCCGAAAAAGAGCCCAGAAGAAAAGCGCTGGCCACCCCGGTCGCGCGCAAAATGGCCATGGATCTTGGCATCGATATAAATACTGTCCGCGGTACAGGTCCCGCCGGCCGTGTGATGAAAGAGGATATTAAGAAGGCCTTCGATGAAAAGCAGGCTGGTCCCAAAGTTGCCCGGAAGCCGGGCAAGATCGAAATTCCCGCCGAGGCCGAAGACATGGTCGAAGTCGAGGAACTGACCCAGATCAGGAAGACGATCATCAATCGCATGGTCCAATCCAAGTTTACCGCGCCTCATGCCACCGCTTTTGAAGAAGTGGAAGTCTCCAAGCTGGTCGAGCTCCGTAAGGAAAAGAAAGAAGAACTGGCCGAGCAGGGTGTTAAGCTTTCATACATGCCCTTTATTATAAAGGCGGTGTCATTGGCATTGAAGCGTCATAAGAGCCTGAACTGCAAGCTGGATATGGAAAACAACCGGGTGATCTACCAGAAATTCTATAACGTCGGCTTTGCAACCGATACCCCTGACGGTCTCATTGTTCCGGTTATAAAGAATGCCGACCGTAAGAGCATAATCGAAATAGCGGAATCTATCAAGGATCTCTCCGACAGGGCCCGTGAGCGCAAAATTCAGCTTGATGAACTCAAGGGCGGAACATTCTCGATCACCAACTACGGTTCAATTGCGGGCACCTACGGTGTTCCGGTGATAAATTATCCCGAGGTGGCTATTCTGGGCGTGGGACGAATAGTCCAGCGTCCGGTAGTCAAGGATGGCGAAATCGTACCCGGCAATGTGCTGCCGCTTTCCATGAGTTTTGATCACAGGATCGTGGATGGTGCGGATGCTGCCAGGTTTATTAAGGATCTGATGGCTATGCTGGCCGATCCTTTGACCATGTTAATGATGTAGGAGGCAGTCATGACGACATTTGATCTGATAATCATTGGAGGAGGGCCCGCAGGTTATGTAGGTGCCATCCGTGCAGGGCAGCTGGGTATGAAGACGGCAGTGATCGAAAAGGCCAGTATGGGCGGTATGTGCCTGAATTGGGGATGTATTCCCTCCAAGGCCTTTATCGAATCAGCCAAACTGTTTAAAAAAGTTGCCGACGCCAAATCATTCGGTATTGACGGCATCGATAAGAAAGCTCTGAAATTCAACTGGAAGAAAGCGGCGCAGAGAAAAGACCGCATAGTGATGCGTCTGGTCAAGGGTGTGGAATACCTGATGAAGAAAAACGGAGTCGAGGTTATCAATGGAGAAGCCAAAATCCTGGATAAGGAACATGTACAGGTGGGCGAAACAAAATATACCTGCGATAAGATGCTGATTGCCACCGGTTCGCGGCCTTTGAGAGTTGAATACAAAGGCATCGATCAGTCCAAGATTATGGAGATTGATGGGTTCTTTGCCCTGGAAGAGAAGCCGGAATGCGTTCTGGTCGATGGCGGTCGTATCAATGCCTGCGAGATGGCATTGATGCTGCGTTATACCGGAAGCAAAGTGACAATGGTGACAGAGAGCGACAGCCTGATACCATTTCTGGATGAGGAAATTCGTAAATTCGTGATGGACAAAATCAAAAAGGCCGGTATAACCGTTTATACAAAATCCGAAATTACCAAAGATGCAGAGGATGGCGTTTATGTCGGCGATAATTTTGTCGAATGTGATGTTATCCTGAATGCCAAGCGCAGACGTGCCGTTCTACCAGAGATGGGTGATCTTGAACTTGAAATGAATGGTCATTTTTTGAAAATAAACGAGTATATGCAAACTTCGGTGCCCAATGTCTATGCTGCCGGTGATGTCACCAAGCAGTTCTTTGCGCAGGTGGCCTCTGCCCAGGCGCGCACCGCGGTCAACCATATGAACGATATCAAAGAGACACTTGACTATGACAAGCTTCCGGTCAATATTTATACCGACCCGGAAATTGCCTATGTCGGCTTTACTGAGGAACAGTTGAAGCAGAAAGGTATCGACTACAAAGTCGGAAAATTCCCGCTCTCAGTCAACGGCAAGGCTATGATCGAGGGCGAGACCGAGGGATTCGTCAAGGTGCTATCGGAAACCAAGTACGGCGAGGTAATGGGTGTGCATATAGTCGCCGCCGACGCTACCGATATGATCGCAGAGGCTGTCATGGCCATGCGTCTGGAAAGCACAGTTGATGAGCTGGCTCGTGTTGTGCATGCTCATCCTACAACCAGCGAGACATTCATGGAGGCCAGTTATGTGGCGGCAGACAGGCCAGTGCATATTTAAAGAGCTATGAATATTCAGATTTCTGAAGATTATAATTTGCCCGATTCGGAGATGCTCCGGTCGGGCAATTCCTGCAAAGGATTGATGGTCTGGGTGCCGGAGAATCTAATGGTTGTAGTCGGGAAAGGCTCTGATCTTGAAGAGGAACTATTGGCCGAAAATATTCTGCTGGACCATATCCCGGTCATACGGCGTGGAACCGGAGGATGCGCGGTCGTGCTTTCTCCCGAAATGGCTGTAGTCTCCTTTGTGGTAGAAAATGACCCGGAAAAAAAGCAGAACGAGTATTTCAGGCAGTTTGTTGGCATAATCGCAAATGCCTTCAGAGAAATGGGAGTTGAAAATATCGAGATGAAGGGCATCTCCGATATTGCCATAAATGATCTGAAGGTCGCGGGATCATCGATATTCAGGAGCAAGTATTATGTATTTTTCCATTCTATCATCAATCTTGCCGGCAATACTCGTCCAATGGAACGATACCTTAAATTCCCGCCCCGTGAGCCGGATTACCGCATGAACCGTTCTCACAAAGATTTTGTGACATCACTTAAAGAGCAGGGCTACGAGATCGACACCCATGAACTCGAAGAAAAACTCAAAAGCGAGTGGCTGCTCTATTTTAAATAGGGACTATTTCTGATCGATTATCTAAGGTTTGACCCCCGAAATCCAAATATACCTTCCTGAACATTTGCTTATTCCATCCGTTTATTAAACTAGCATACAAGGATGGACAAATCAAATTGACAAAAGAGAATATACGGCTATCTTGCATTCATCTCGCAAGATACTCGCTTAAAAGGAGCTTATGCTATGAAAGTTAGATACCGGGTACCCAGCGCAATTATCGTCGCTGCAGCAATAATTATTGCCTTCGCATCACCCATAAGCGCCGACCTCTATGAACCACTTGAAGAATCAAAGTTAACCCCACCCTCAATGGAGGAATTTCAGCAGATGGCTGAAAACCGTGTGGAGAATCATGCCTGCATGAAAAAATCTGAAAAGTGGATTGAGAATCAAAAGCTGCTGAAATACCAGTCCTGGACAGAACCGACACTGAATATGTATGACTATGATGTCACACACTATGAAATCAATATCGGCCTGGACTTCGCTGATGCCTTTATCTCCGGTTACTCTAAGACGACTCTGACTGTTCTGAAAGATGGATTGAGCATGGTCGATCTCAATCTGGGTTATATCTATGGAGTCTCCAATGTGATGCTCAATGATTCGATAAATATCAGTTTCTCAAAGGCCCAATGGTATCTGCTTCACACCTATCTGCCCGAGCCGTTCGATTCCGGAGCTCAGATCAGTATCACGGTTTACTATTCCGGTTATCCGAACCAGGTTGGTTATATGACCTTTTATAATTA
>JAABVY010000299.1:0-239 GCA_011777135.1 Candidatus Zixiibacteriota bacterium
AAAGTGAAGAAACGGCATTTTTGAAGAAGGATTTATATACTACAGCGGAATCGTTGGATAAAGATAGAGAACCCTACATTAAGATTTTCAAACCACTGGTTGAAGGATGGAAAAAAATTGCATTTGATATTCTCGGACCGGCGAAAATACCATACTATTTGCCGGAGGCCATACGTTTCGGGATGAAGGCGATTCAATCTGCAGGCAGTCTCAGCAAACGTTATTTCTCGCAGCAAAAA
>JAABVY010000299.1:290-7949 GCA_011777135.1 Candidatus Zixiibacteriota bacterium
AATCATATCTTCAATCTCTCGGGGGAAAGATTCAGACTGAGGTTGAGATCACAGATCTCGGTGAAATACCACCTTCCAAGACATTATTTTTTGATCTGACTCCCAGACAGGTTCTGGATATTTGCAAGGATAAACTCCCGCACAGCTACCGCAGGAGCCTGTCGAAATACCGCTATGGCCCGGGTGTATTCAAAATCGACTGGGCATTGAGTAATCCGATTCCGTTTAAATCGGAAGAAAGCCGGGAAGCAGGTACCATCCATGTCGGTGGAACATTAGAAGAAATCGCAGAATCCGAAAAGCAAGTCTGGAACGGAAAAACATCCAAAAACCCATTTATAATTCTGTCGCAGCCAAGCATTTTCGACTCTACCAGGGCTCCAGATGGCAAACATACAGCCTGGGCATACTGCCATATTCCTCATGGTTCTGATTTTGACATGACGGATAAAATCGAAAATCAAATCGAGAGATTCGCGCCCGGATTTAAAGATACCATCATAGCCAGACATGCTATGCCGCCAAAAGCGCTTGAGAGGTATAATCCGAATTATATTGGCGGTGATATCAATGGGGGCGTTCAAGATTTAAGTCAATTATTCTTCCGACCTGTACTCAGCTTCTCGCCATACAGAATGCCGCTGAAAGGATATTATATCTGTTCTTCTTCGACTCCTCCGGGCGGCGGGGTTCATGGCATGTGCGGATATCATGCCGCCTGTCAGGCCCTCAAAGATGTATTCGATATCGAATTTGACATCAGAAAAACATAAAAAAAAGATTCCCGGCCAAAATAGCGGAAATTCTGACCAGGAATACCATGCAGAAATGCATTATGGGATATTTTTTTATGCTATATGCTTTTCCCGAAATATATTAATCAAGCTTCCCTTCAAGATCATTTCAACCTGACGATCGGACATATTATGTGTAGCTTTGAATTTTAGTCCTTTAGTTTTATTCTCGACTTCTATCTCGCTGTCGTTCTGAATTGATTCTCTGATATTCTTGAATATCAGCTCATCTCCCTGTTCGATTTTGTCATAATCATCGGAATTGATAAATGTCAATGGCACAATGCCGAAATTTACCAGATTCTGCCAGTGGATACGCGCAAAGCTTTTTGCCAGAACCACTTTTACACCAAGATAACGCGGCCCAAGTACCGCATGCTCCCGGCTCGAGCCCTGACCGTAGTTGCTCCCACCAACCACAAATGATCCGCTGTCCTTATGTTCCATAGCGCGCTTATAGTAATCTTCGTCGATTTGCGCAAATGTGAATTTGCTGATCTCAGGAACATTGCTGCGCAGAGGAAGCACTTTGGTACCGGCGGGCATGATTTCATCCGTCGACACATCATCACCGGTCTTCATGAGAACCGGACCCTCGATATCATTGGGAATTGGATCGAGCTCAGGCAGGGTCTTGATATTCGGGCCCTTTTCAAGTTCGACATCTTCATTCTTCTCGGCCGGTGCAAGCAGCATTGAGGTATTAATTTTGATTTTATCAGGCTCCTCATATTTCGGGTAGTCCATATCAAGTTCGCGAGGATCAGTGATTTTGCCAGTTAAAGCCGATGCCGCCGCAGTCTCGGGACTGCAAAGATAGACAGCATCCTCCTTTGTGCCGGAGCGCCCGGGAAAATTTCGGGGAACCGTTCGCAGACTGATCCTGCCGGTCGCAGGCGCCTGACCCATGCCAATACATCCATTACATCCGGGCTGATGAACCCGTCCGCCGGACCTGACCAGTTTGCTCAAATACCCGAGCTCAATCAGATTTTCGGTAATCTGACGTGAGGTCGGATTGATATCAAACGACACGCGGTCATGAACCTGCTTGCCATCTACTATCATTGCCGCAATTGCGAAATCACGGAAACCGGGATTGGCCGATGAACCTACCATTGCCTGATAAATGTCCTTTCCAGCTACCTCTTTTACCGGCACCACATTACCCGGACTTGTTGGTTTTGCTATAAGTGGTTCCAGGCTGGATAAGTCAATTTCGTCATGTTCGTCATATTCAGCGCCCTCGTCGGCGAGAATTTCTGTCCAGACATCGGCACGTTCCTGTTGTTTGAGGAATTTCTTTATCATCTCATCCGATGGGAATACCGTTGTTGTGGCGCCCAGTTCTGCACCCATGTTGGCAATTACATGACGATCCATAGCGCTCAGGCTCTCGAGCCCGGGGCCGTAGTATTCGACAATTTTTCCAACTCCGCCCGAGACTCCATGGCGCCTTAGCATCTCAAGAATGACATCCTTGGCGCTGACCCAATCGGGAAGCTTGCCGGTCAGCTTGACTCCCATGATCCCGGGCATTTTTATATGATATGGATCTCCCGCCATAGCGGTGGCAACCTCAAGACCGCCTGCGCCCATTGCCAGCATGCCCAGCGATCCGGCGGCGCAGGTATGGCTGTCCGAACCGAGCAGAGTCTTGCCCGGTATTCCGAATCGTTCCATATGTACCGGGTGACTGACGCCGTTGCCGGGTCTGCTGTACCATACTCCAAATTTCTGGCAGGCGCTTCTCAAAAAGAGATGGTCATCGGCATTCTTGAAATCGGTCTGCAGAAGATTATGATCAACATATTGGGCGGATAATTCGGTTTTTACACGATCCAGATTCATTGCCTCCAGTTCCAACATCACCATGGTACCCGTGGCATCCTGGGTGAGCGTCTGGTCAATTCTCAATCCGATTTCTGTACCCTGTTTCATCTCACCTGAAACCAGATGGCTTTCGATCAGTTTTTGTGCGACATTCTTTTTCATACCTTCTATCCCTTTTATTATTTCATCAAAAACTCTTGCATAATCCGTAATTAAGTATCGCCCCTTTTAATACTAAAATTCATTTAGGCAGTGCGATGTTCCTTATATATGAAATCCACCGTTATTTAGGACGATTCCTCCAGCATATTGATACGCCGCTGATGTCTACCGCCCTCGAATTCCGCTTTCAGCCATTCATCGACTATCTCGATCGCTGTTTCGAGAGTGATCATCCGCTGGCCTATGGAGATCATGTTTGCATCATTATGTTCTTTGGCCAGCCTGGCCGATTCAACATTCCAGCACAGGGCACACCTTATTCTCTTGACCTTATTTGCAGCAATAGCCTCACCAGTACCGCTCCCCCCGAGCACAATCCCCGCCTCGCATTTTTTCAGGGAAACCGCTTCAGCGGCAGCCTTGATAAAGATGGGATAATCGACAGGCAGAACTGAGTCTGTGCCGAAATCCATGATTTCATATCCCTGTTTTTTGAGATGCTCTTTGATCTTCTCTTTATATTCGAAGCCGGCATGATCGGAAGCTATGGCTATTTTTTTTACATTATTTTGCATATCACCTCCGCATTTCTGGCATAGAGAATAAGCTCACTAATCATAAGATTCATACCAATAAAGTAATAAAATGCCGATTGAGCAATTATCTCAATCGGCAATTTTTATGATTTTAGATTACCTCTATATCGTCATTGTTCTTTATACCGCAGTGAACGGAAATATCCTCGATTCATCTGCGCAATAAACTTCACACTGATTTCCTTAGGACAGGCAGCCTCGCACTCATAATAGTTGGTGCAGTTGCCGAAGCCTTCCCTGTCCATCTGCTCCACCATGTTGACCACTCGCCTTTTTGCCTCCACCCTGCCCTGGGGAAGATTGGCCAGGTGTGAGACTTTTGCAGCTACAAACAGCATGGCCGAGGCGTTCTTGCAGGCTGCCACACATGCTCCGCAGCCGATACATGCGGCCGCGTCGAAGGCGGTTTCGGCGGCATCCTTTGGAATTGGAATAGCATTAGCATCCGGCGCCCCGCCTGTACCAACCGATACAAATCCACCCGCCTGCATGATTCTATCAAATGCCGACCTGTCGACAATCAGGTCCTTCACAACCGGGAACGCCCGGGCGCGCCATGGTTCGATATAGATTTTGTCGCCGTCTTTGAAATGCCGCATGTGAAGCTGACATACAGTCGTACCTTTTTCGGGGCCGTGCGCCACGCCATTGACATTGAGAGAACATGTCCCGCAGATGCCCTCGCGGCAGTCATGGTCAAATGCTATCGGGTCTTTGCCCTCGCGTTCGAGGTTTTCATTAACAACATCAAGCATCTCCAGAAATGACATATCGGGACTGATATCTTTGGCCTGGTATGTTTCCATACGGCCCTTATCCTGCGCATTTTTCTGCCGCCAAACATATAATGTAAGATTCATTATTTGTAACTCCTTTGCGCAAGGTGAACCTCTTTGAACTCCAGGGGCTCTTTGTGAAGATTTGGCTTCTTTCCGACGCCGGTAAATTCCCAGGCCGAGACATGAGCATAATTCTCGTCATCACGCAGGGCTTCTCCCTCCTCGGTTTGATGTTCCTCGCGGAAATGCCCGCCGCAGGATTCATCCCGGTCGAGCGCATCCTCGCACATCAATTCGGCAAATTCCAGGAAATCCACAACTCTTCCGGCACGCTCCAGGCATTGATTCAATTCTTCATTCTCGCCGACAACCTTTACATTTTCCCAGAATTCATCCCTGATCTTGGGAATTTCCAGTAATGCCTTTTTCAAGCCCTGCTCATTGCGGGCCATTCCGCACTCTTCCCACATCAGGCGTCCCAGTTGGCGATGGAAATCGTCGACTGTGCGTTTACCATTTATGGAAAGCAGCTTATGTACTCTCTGCTTTACATCCTCCTCTGATTTCTTGAATTCCTCATGATCGGCTTTGACCTTGCCAGGAGTAATACGTGCCAGGTAATCGCCAATTGTATATGGAATCACGAAGTATCCATCAGCGAGTCCCTGCATCAGTGCGCTGGCACCGAGACGATTGGCGCCATGATCGGAGAAATTGGCCTCGCCGATTACAAACAGGCCGGGAAGATTACTCATCAGGTTATAATCGACCCAGAGGCCACCCATGGTGTAGTGAGGCGCCGGATAGATCCTCATCGGGACTTTATATGGATTCTCGGCCGTGATCTTCTCATACATATGGAAGAGATTGCCGTAACGGTCACGGATCGCATCCTCTCCCAGCCTTTCGATTGCATCCGAAAAATCGAGGTAAACACCCTCGCCGGTCTCACCCACTCCGCGTCCCTCGTCGCAAACTTCTTTAGCCGACCGTGAGGCGATATCACGCGGAGCCAGATTGCCATAAGAGGGATACTTTCTTTCAAGGTAATAGTCCCGATCTTCCTCGGGAATCTCATTGGGAGGCCGATCATCATCCTTCTTTTTCGGCACCCAGATACGGCCGTCGTTACGCAATGATTCTGACATCAATGTAAGCTTGGACTGATAATCACCGTGTCCCGGAATGCATGTAGGATGAATCTGCGTGTAACACGGATTAGCAAAGAAAGCGCCTTTCTTATATGCGCGATATGCCGCGGTGACATTACATCCCATAGCATTCGTAGAAAGGTAGAACACATTGCTGTATCCGCCGGTTGCGAGTACCACAGCATCGGCAGCATAAGATTTAATCTCACCCGTGACCATATCCCTTACTACGATACCTTTGGCATGGCCGTCCACCACCGCAAGATCAAGCATTTCCGCACGTCCATGCATTTCCACAGCGCCCTTTCCGATTTGACGTGCCAGAGCCTGGTAGCATCCCAGAAGAAGCTGCTGCCCGGTTTGACCGCGGGCATAAAATGTTCTCGAAACCAGCGCGCCGCCAAAAGAGCGATTGGCCAGTTCACCGCCGTACTCGCGTGCAAACGGCACGCCCTGGGCCACACATTGATCGATTATGTTTTCTGAAAGCTGTGCCAGGCGATAGACATTGGCCTCACGGCTCCTGAAATCGCCGCCTTTGACAGTGTCATAGAACAACCTGTAAACAGAGTCGTTATCATTCTGGTAATTCTTGGCGGCATTAATTCCGCCCTGCGCGGCTATACTATGGGCACGTCTGGAGCTGTCCTGGTAGCAGAAAGCCGTTACTTTGTAGCCCAGCTCTGCGAATGATGCCGCCGCGGAGCCACCCGCCAAGCCTGTACCAACCACTATAATATGAAATTTGCGCTTATTGGCGGGACTGACGACCTTAAGGTCAAATTTGTGCTTATCCCATTTTTCGGAAATCGGTCCGGAGGGAATTTTTGAATCCAAGGCCATTTATATCACCCCCTCAGGGAGTTTGACAATTCCGGCCAGTACCGCAACGGGGATTGAGAGATATCCCAGAAATATAAGCCATGCGAAGATCACGGTGACCGGTCGGAGTATCTTCTCAAAGTTGGTATCGTTTAGACCCCAGGTCTGGAACATGCTTTTGGAAGCATGCACTATATGATATCCGACTATTGCCACTG
The DNA here is from genome assembly GCA_011777135.1 of Candidatus Zixiibacteriota bacterium. Taxonomy (GTDB): domain Bacteria; phylum Zixibacteria; class MSB-5A5; order JAABVY01; family JAABVY01; genus JAABVY01. The sequence goes on from JAABVY010000299.1 coordinate 6,646, forward strand.
AAACGATATAGACCGCCGATATGATATAGTTCTGGAAACCGAGTATAACCATGGAGTAAACATCATGCCGTCTAAGGGCATCCTCAAGATGAGCATACCTTGGATTAGTGATTATAAATGTGAAATGCAGAAGATGATAGACGACAAAGAGGAAAACTCCGATACCGGTCCAGATCATAGTGCGGGAGGACAGTGTTGCTTCCTGATAGACTTTTCGTTTATAGCGTATCGGACGAGCTCCCCTGTTTTCGAAATATAGTTTTATAGCGAACCAGACATGAATTATAAGCATCGCCAGCAAAAACGCTCTTATAACCGATAACCATACGCCTATAGAGCGCAAAAAGAGTGCATACGCATTCAATGCATTTTGTCCCACAAAAATCTGAAGATTGCCGATCAGATGTCCTACCACATAAGCCATCAGCACCAGGCCGCTTAAGGACATCAGGATCTTTTTACCGATTGATCTATTGAGAAGACGGGCAGGCATGCTTGCAGCAGTGGGAGGCGCATTAACATCTTGCATAGATACCCAACCTTTCTATTGATTAACAATTGATAATAAATAGATAAACTATTATTAAGTTGACAACAAGATTTTTTTACAGCTTTGGTAATGGAGATTTTGGCTTTTCAAAATCCATGTTCGCCATCTGGCGCATCTCTGACAGGAATTATGAGATTGCCAGTACCATATCTCTAATCAGCTTTATAAGATGTACGGGATACACACCAAAATAAACTAATAAAATCGTAAGCCCGGCGAGGACCACACTTCCCGCCACCGGAAGAGCCATCGGTTTTTGTTCAATTTCTGACTCAGCACGCGAAAACATGGTTGCTATAATCCTGATATAATAATACAGTCCTATTGCGCTGTTTATAACTAAAATAATGACCAGGGTCCACAGCGCAGTCCCGACACCGGCAAGCAGAACAAAGAATTTACCGATAAATCCGGCAGTCAACGGCACCCCTGCCAGGGATAGCAGCATACCGGAAAAAGCCAGCGATATCCATGGCCGCCTCCAGAATAAACCTCTATAATTCTCCAGCATGAATTTCTCCCCCTCTTTATCAGCGAGAAGGGAGATAATACCGAATGCTCCCAGTGTGGTAACAAAATAGACCACAAGATATATGCTAACCGCCTCAGCCGCCAGACCTCCTCCGGCAATAAATGCCACAAGTAAATAGCCCAGATGAGCGATGGAAGAGTAAGCAAGTATGCGCTTAATATTTTTCTGCAATAGCGCCAGGATATTCCCGATAAACATGGAGGCGATGGCAATTATACTTAG
>JAABVY010000297.1:0-711 GCA_011777135.1 Candidatus Zixiibacteriota bacterium
AGAGCTTCCGGAGAATAGGCAATGTGCGAAGTCAAAATCGGAATTGAAACCAGTGATTCAACACCGCCAAGGGAGGTGGCATGGATGAATATATGCATGGCTTCAATTACCTTGCCGACCGCATCCAGGCCCCCATCAATCTCGAAGCAGACCATTCCCCCGAACCTTTTCATCTGCTTTTTGGCCATTTCATGATATTGGAATGACGGCAATCCCGGATATCTCACCTTGCGCACCTTCGGATGTCCTTCCAGGAATTCAGCAACTTTCATGGCATTTTCGCACGACCTCTCGACCCTGATCGCCAACGTTTTCATCCCTCTCAATAGCATAAAGGCCGCATGAGGATCAAGATTGGTACCCATGTTTTTGCGGTATTCATAGATTGTCTTGAGATATTTATGCGGCCCGATGATAGCGCCACAAACAAGATCTGAATGCCCGCCAAGGTATTTTGTGCCTGAATGCACCACGATATCTGCACCCAGTTCGAGCGGATTCTGATTTATCGGCGTTGCGAATGTGTTATCGACTATCATGACTGCATTATGCTCTTTCGCCAGTTTTGCGATGCCCCCCAGATCAACCACTGTCAGATTGGGATTAGTCGGCGTTTCAGTATAGATTATCTTCGTATTCGGCTTTATAGCCTTCTTGACATCTTCGACAGAAGTTGTATCTGAGAATTCCACCTGTAACCCGGTCTTGTTT
>JAABVY010000297.1:841-11964 GCA_011777135.1 Candidatus Zixiibacteriota bacterium
CAGGCACTTCTCTCCCCCTTCGAGCGCAGCCAGCTTCGTCTCGGCCGCTTCCACAGTAGGATTTGTATAGCGCGAATATAGGTAATATGGGCTGTCACCTTTAACATAATCGCGCAATTCCTGCATGTTCTTGAAAACATAAGTCGAGGTGTTAAAAACCGGCGGGACCACCGCTCCCGCAAATTCCATCTTCTCTTCTCCGGCATGTACGCACATGGATGCCTTTGATTTTCCTGCCATCTCACTCTCCTATATAATTAATCAATCTGCCAACATTCTCGACAACAACTTCGATTTTATCTCCGACCTTCATGGGATCAATCCCCTCCGGGGTGCCGGTTGAAATCAGATCTCCCGGTTTTAAAGTCATAACTTTGGAAATAAATGATATCAGAACCTCAGGTTTGAAAATCATATCCGAGGTTCTTCCAGATTGCTTCAATTCGCCATTCAAATATGCTTCTACCTTCAGATCTGACCAGTCTGTATCAGTTACCACCCATGGTCCCGCCGGACAGAAAGTGTCGAAGCCTTTGGCACGGGTCCACTGCCCGTCTTTTTTTTGCAGATGGCGCGCGGTGACATCGTTCACGCATGTCAGGCCAAAAATGGCTTTAGTCGCATCATCCGGCGTTACATTCCTGATCTTCTTTCCGATCACCACACCAAGCTCAGCTTCATAATCAACACGATCAACAAAATCCGGATAGACCACGATCCCTTCATGACCCAGAAGAGAACTGGGCGGCTTCATGAACAGCAGCGGCTCATCCGGAGCCTTATCGGCCGACTGGGAATGACCGACATGCTTCTGATAATTCAGCCCCACGCAGATTATCTTCTCAGGCTGCACAGGCGCAAGCAGTCTGACATTCTTAAAGTCAAACTTTCTTTCCGTAACTATAAAATCTTCGAATAGATTCCCCTCGACAACATTAACCGTCATTTCATTTTCATTGTAAACTCCCCAGAAGATATCAGAATCCGTTTTAAAACGAACAATCTTGTCAGACATACTTTACTCCATCAATATCTTTAAATGCTCAACTACTGCTTTGCCAATATAATCAAGAACATATCCCCCTTCGAGCACCAGAATTGTTTTACCGCTGCAATATTCTTCAGCTGCTGCCTTTGCGATGCGACAGATCTCGCTGATAGCCTCCGAGGAAACATCGAGGAAGACATACGGATCTGCCGTAAATGCGTCATAGCCGGTCGAGACCAGGATGATTTCCGGGCGGTAGTCATTCATGGCCGGAAGCCATTCATCTTTTACCGGACCCAGATATTGTTCATCGCCGGCACCCAGGCCCAACGGGAAATTAAGAGTATATCCCTTCCCGCTGCCGCTGCCGGTTTCATTTTTAGTGCCGCTCCCCGGATAAAAGGGAAAGGCATGCAGGCTGGTATAGTGAACCTGATCTGTATCATAAAAAGCATGCTGCGTGCCGTTGCCGTGATGGCCGTCCCAATCCAGAATGGCAATTCTCCTCAGGCTGTAATCAGCCAGTAACCGGCGGGCCAGTATTGCAATATTGTTAAATATGCAGAAGCCTTTGGTGTAGCCGTGTTCCGAGTGATGCCCCGGCGGGCGGACAGCACAGAAGGCCGAGTCAATCTCACCCTCCATCACCATCTTTCCGGCTTCGATGCATCCGCCGGCTGCAAGCATCGCGGCTTTATAAGTATCTTTACAGAAATAAGTATCAGGATCAAAATTCCCGAAGTCGATCTGCTGGGTAGCTTCCACTCGATGATAATATTCCTCTGCATGATTTAACAGGATATCTTCTTTCTTCGCAGGTTCAGGCTCGATCACGACCAGGTCTTTTTTCAAGCCGGAATCATCAACGGCTTTTTCGATAGCTTTCAATCTTTGCGGGTTTTCGGGATGATAGCTGTCGGGCCGGTGTTCGAGATAAACCGGATCATATAAGTAACCAACTTTTTTCATATAAATACCGCTTCAAATATGTTCTCTGGATGTCTTATTGTCAAGCGCTTCAGACATTCTTGAGTTTCCATTTCCCGCGCTTGAACCAGACCGCAATTATAATTCCCTTTATTATGGATGTTCCTGATANNCCGAGTGGAAAACTAAGAATATATGCAAGGGGAATTCGCAAAAGCGACCAGGATATCCCCACCAGCATAGGAGGTAATGTGTCTCCCGCTCCGGAGAAGGCGCCCTCCATTACTATTTCCGAGGCCATAAAAATTTGGGAAATCCCGATTATAATAAGGTAATTCTTGACATGTGGTATAACCCGCGGATCATCAATAAATATCCGTGCAATTGTCTCTGGAATGGCCAGAAAAAGAATCATTATTATTCCGGTAAATATACCCGTGTAAAAGAGCGACAGCCAGCCGGATTTCTCTGCGCGTTCCGGCTTACCCGCTCCCAGGTTCTGGCCCACCATTGTAGCGGTCGCCTGCGAGGCACCGAAGCAGATCAGGTAAGAGATCGATTCGCATCTGTTGCCGATACCCAGCGCAGCAACTGCCACATCCCCGAACTCAGTCGCAATCCTGTTGATGAAAAAGTAAACCAGGGAAAACAAAACTCCGGCAATAGAAAGCGGCATGCCGATTTTTGTAATTCTCCAGCCCAGCCGAATATCCGGTTTCTTTATGGCCGACAGATTCAGGTCAATCGATAGCTTTCCCGTTCTCAGAACAATTATATAAACCAGCCCGGCTATAGTTATGGCCACGGCGGACGCTAAAGCCGCTCCGGTTGTTTCCATTCTTGGAAATGGCCCCCATCCAAAGATCAGGATCGGATCAAGGATGATGTTAATCCCCACAGCAACAAAACTGACCAGCATTGGAGTCTTTGTGTCTCCTGTTGCGCGAAAGATTGAACCGATTACCTGCACCATGATGAAAAGCAGTGCCGCCGAAAATTGTATTCGCAGGTAGATTACACCGCCTGCTGTCACCTCCGGAGAGGTGCTCATTATCATAAATGCCAGTGGCGCCGCGGTAACACCTATAATCGTTACCAATACCCCCGTGATCAGGCCCAGTCCAACAGCCTGTGATGAAGCATAACTGGCATAGTCGTAGTCTTTGGCGCCGAAATATCGGGATACGATGGCCACAGTACCGACAGTCAATACGGATATCAATGACCATACAATCCAGAGTGAAAACATGCTGGATGTTACAATAGCGACCGGTACCGGACCTCCGATCCGTCCCACCCAGATCATATCAGTCAGGTGAAGAATAAACTCCATCGACATTGTGGCGATTGCGGGACCGGCAAGGATGAAAAAGGTCTTAGGTATCGAGCCCTGGGTTATAAGCTCATGACGTTTGTCCGCTCTCAGTCCCGGATCATTCTGCACTCAATCTCCCTCCTGGAAATATCCGGGAAATTACTCCAAAATCCCTTAGCTGGCAAGGGATTTCGAGCGGGGCCTGATTTTATCAAGAATCGATTTCAGATGCGGGTACTTCGACATTGGCTGAAAGAACTCTGCTGTCAATGGCTTCTCATTGATTAAAATTCCAGCCGCAAGCTGAATCAGCTGCAAATATGGATCATCAAAATTCTGGTATGTGATATCGGCTCTCTCCTGAGGAGGTTCAATCACAAAACCATCTTCGACTTCACCTACGCGTATGCCGGCCGTGGATAGAATATCCGCTACGCCCGAGATTCGGGATTGCCATAATGAACTGGATGACGGCAGTCCCCGCAGGATTGTCTTATCATCAGCAAACGACGCAAATAACGCCAACGGTCCGAAACCTTTTATAAACCCCCTCATCAGATTTTCTTCAATTTTCCGCCCGCAAATCTTGCCGGGCTTTATTCTAAAATAATGCAGCTCCGTGCCGTTTCTATCCGAATGCTTATGGAAGTCACACGTTAGACCGAATCTTGTTAAGATCTTTGCAAATGTCTTTTCGCTCTCTGATTCCATGAGGGGGCCGACGACCATTTTCTCCTTTGAATCAACCCCAGCAATAACCACAGCCAGCGCTGTCATAAAGGGATCAGCAGGCAAAGATATGTATTCAGGCAGCTCGGAGGGCAGGCCTTTTACTCTATAGTGAAAACTCTCTTCAGGTCGATTTTTCCGGAGTTTGCGTAGACGCTTTTCAAGCTCATCGGTTTCATCTACCGGTTTCCTTAGATTCTCTAAACCCATATTAAATGGAAATAGATCTTCCGCAAGAGGCTTAATAACATCGATCTTCGATAGAAACTCAGTCTCAAGATCAAAAAGCGCGCAGATCATGCCGGCAAAATTCGCCAGATAGAAATTACTCTCCTGAAAACTGAATTTGACTTTTACCGGCTCGAAGCTTTCTATGGTGATTACATTTTTATTATTAAGCTTTTGGATACTGCCGAACTCCACCCCGAATCTTCTCAAGATCAGGAATCTTCGCTCAAAATCCTCATTCTCCTCAAGCAAGAATTTCACCGGAAGTTCGAATCTCATGGCAGCCAGCAAGGCAACCGGATCGTCAAGATCGAAAAGCATAGCCGGCCGACTTTCTACAGAATCTCCTTCGGTCTTCTCCAGAATGAAATCAGGCCCCTTAAATCCAGCCTCAAATCCTCTTGAAGCCAATATCTCGCTGTATTTATCCAGCTCAACTTTTGGATATGGATTTCTGATTATCATCCCCCTATCGACCTTCAATGCCAGAGCCACAGCGTTCAATGTATTGCTCTTCGAGCCGGGGATATTTAATATTCTTGCGATATCAACTTTTTCTTTAATCATCACATTCTCTCCATTGGCTCCAGTCCGAGGATTTTCAGACCCTCCTTCATGACAATCCGAACACATCGCATTAAGAGTATTCTTGCGTTGGTAAGTTCGGTATCGTCAGTAATCACTCTATGTTTCTGATAGAAGCTATTCAGGTTCTGCGAAAGCTCATACAAGTAACTGCAGATCACTGCCGGTTCATATTCATCGGCGGCCTGCCCTAATTTTTGCGGGAATCGGTAAAGGGTCAGCATAAGCTGCTTTTCCTCGGGCTCTTTTAGAAGCGCAAAATCGATATCAGCCGTTATCTCTTTTCCGAATTTCCGCTCCAGGCTGGCCAGGCGCGCATGCGTGTACTGAAGATACGGCCCGGTATTGCCGTCAAAATTGAGCGCATCCTCCCAGCTGAAATTTATATCGTGATTTCTGCGCACAGCCAGATCGGCATATATTACCGCACCCACACCGATATGTAATGCGGCCTGATCGATATCATCGATATCAGGATTTTTCTCGATTATAATTTCTTTGGCCAGTTCTCCGGCCCGATTAATGACATCATTCAAAAAGACAATATTACCTTCACGTGTGGACATCATCTCTTTGCCGAATTTGATCCATCCGAATTCAATGTGATGGCAGTCTTTGTACCATTCAAATCCAAGCAGTTCAATTATCTTAAACAACTGCTTGAAATGCAAAGCCTGCGCCGAACCGACAACATACAGCATCTTCGCAAAATCGTATGACTTCTTTCGATAAAGAATCGCGGCCAGGTCACGGGTAAGGTAAAGCGTCGCCTCATCGGATTTTTTTAGAAGCGCTGCTCCAAGTCCATACTCCTCCAGATCTACTATCAACGCATCACGGCTGATTTCGGTCAGTCCTTTCTCTTCCAGAAGCGCCAAAGCATCGTCCATCTTGTCATTGTAAAAAGACTCGCCGGTGTACTCGTCTATGGTCGCATTCAGAATACTGTAAATACGTTTATACTCCTCGAGGCTATATTCATAAAATCGCTTCCAGATTTCTGTTGCCTCGGGATCACCACGCTCCAGCTTCTTGAATTCCTCCCGGGCCTGATCCTCGAGTGAGGAATCACCAACCGCTTCTTTGTGAAAGCGGATGTAAAGATCAAGCAATGCATATATAGGTTCTTTCTCAAAAATCTTTTCAGTTCCGAACTTCTTGAAAGCGACAATTAACTTTCCAAACTGCGTACCCCAGTCGCCAAGATGATTGATCCCGATGCAATTATATCCCAGCTTCTCGTATAGCCTGTACAGGCAACTTCCAACGACAGTCGATCTCAGATGTCCCACATGAAACGGCTTGGCTATATTGGGCGATGATAAATCGATGGTGATATTTCTGCCTTTTCCCTCATCCGAAAATCCGAAATCCTCACCTCTGGTGTATATTTCAGACAAAAGCTTCTCCGACAATACCTGTGACGATAGCCGAAAGTTAATATAGGCTCCTGCCGTCTCTGCGGATTCGATACAGCCGAAAGGCAGCCTATCTTCAATCTGCGAATAGACCTCCTGGGCGATTTTTGGCGGCGCCATACGCCTGGTCTTCGCAAGAAAGAAAGTTGGAAAGGCAAAATCGCCATGCTCCTTGACTTTGGGAAGTTCAAGGTTTTTCCTGATTTCATCCTCAGATATATCCACAGCGCTTTTGAGTAACGCCGTTATGTCATCAACTATAAAGTCATTCATAACGTTCAGATCTATACTCCAAAAATCTCCTCAAATCAACAAAAACCGGGTTTCTGAATCAGTAATAATATGTACCCGAGAAGCAGTATTCGGCAGGACCGGTCTTATATATCATGTTTTCAGTTTTATCATACTCTACAATAAGAGACCCCAATTCGAAATTAACCCCAACCTTGTAGTTAAGTCGTCCGGTTTTGATACCGGCTGCAACCGCGGCGCAGGCACCGGTCCCGGAGGCCATGGTTGGACCGGCACCGCGTTCCCAGCTTATCATCTCAATTTTTCTGCGGTTTAGAACTCTCACAAATTCAACGTTGGCTCTTTCAGGGAACAGTTGATGATTTTCCAGTTTGGCCCCCAGGGTTTTCCAGTCCATCTTCAACGAATCCACGAAAAGGACCACATGCGGATTGCCCATCGATACCGCAGTCACGATATAAGAATCCGAGCCCACCCTCAACCTGCTCTCAATTAACTCCGGTTTGGAGGTTTTGACAGGAATTTTCTCAGCCCTGAATTCAGGACTGCCCATCGCCACTTTGACCTGGTAGTCAGATTCGACTGACTTAACAATCTCGCCTGTAATCCTGCCTGCCAAAGTCTGCACCGGGATGCTGCTCATGGAGGTATAGCGTTTATCGCGCAAATAGCGAATCATGCACCGAAAACCATTGCCGCACATCTCCGCCTCACTGCCATCGGAATTAAAAATCCGCATTCGGAAATCGGCTTTGCGGGAGGGCAGAATCACAATCAGCCCGTCGCCGCCGACATCGGTAAGACGCCTGCAGATTCTGACAGCAAGATTAGACCATCTGAGGCGGGGCAGTTTTTTTACTACGCCATCCACAAGGATGAAATCATTACCGAGGCCGTGCATCTTTGTAAATTGTATTTCCTTCATTTTCCTTCTCTCAACTCAATGCGCCAATATTTAAAATTAATGCGTATTCTGCAAGCATAAAAAAAGCCCCGTCGAACGGGGCTTAAACTAATACTTTAAATCGATTCTTCAGCTTAGCTCTTTATGTAACACACTGGCCAAACGTCTGATACCCTCCACAATATTGTCTTCCGAGGCATGACAGAAATTAACCCGGAAACTCTGATCATTATCTCCATGAGGATAGAACGGCAATCCCGGCACACAGGCCACACCCGCATCGACCGCCTTGTCGAAAACCTCGGTTGCGCTGATCCCTTCGGGAAGCGTAATCCAGAGGAAAAGCCCGCCCTCGGGGCGAGTGAATTTAACCTCTTGGGGGAATTCATTCGCCATTGTGTTAATCATCACATCCCGGCGTTTGCTGTAGGCCTCCTTAATCAGTTCGATATGGCTGTCAAGATGTCCGGCCATGATATACTCGTAGACAAGATACTGACAGAAAGTCGTACTATGCAAGTCGGTTGACTGCTTGACTTTTTCAAGCATAGCGGTAACCTCACGGCATGCCGCTACCCAGCCTACTCTGATACCAGGTGAAATAATCTTTGAGAATGTGCCCAGGCTGACAACCGCATTGCCTCCCAGACTCTTCAATGAGGGAGCGGAATCGCCGGAGTAACGCAGCTCGCCATAGGGATTATCATCGATAATCGGAATCTGATAACGGGCGGCAATCTCGACCAGAGCCTCCCGCCTCTTGGCGCTCATGGTAATACCAGAGGGGTTCTGGAAATTGGGCACAACATAAATAAGCTTGGGCTTACACTCTTTTATCTTCTCCTCAGCCATCTCCACAATCATCCCATGCTCATCCATCGGAACCGTGCAATACCGCGCCTGATAAAAATTAAAAGCGCTCAGCGCTCCCAGATAGGTAGGCGCTTCTGTGAGAACGTAATCACCCGGATTCAGAAAAGCGCGGCCTATCAAATCCAGAGCCTGCTGCGACCCGGTGGTGATTTGAATCGTGTCCGAATTGAATTTCATCTCTGATGTGGATGACCGCTCCGCCAGAATTTCCCGCAATTCATATATACCCTGGGTGAGAGAATACTGCAGAGCTTTGGGGCCATGTTTCCTGAAGACCACCTCGGAGGCAGCCTTCAAATGTGTTTCCGGAAAAAGCTCTGCGGCGGGTAATCCACCGGCGAAATTGATAATCCCGGGACGCGAGGATATCTTCAAAATCTCTCGGATGGCATTAGCCTTAATAGCTGAGGCCCTGTCCGAAAAAGGCCAATTGCTTATAATATTCTTGCTGAATTCCATTGTAGAATCACTCATATATACCTCCACTCGAAAGATACTACAAATGAAGGAATAGTCAAGCAAAGTCGGACGATTTAATGTTCCCATCTGTATGGCAAACTTGAGGCTCTTACTATCGAAAACTTACCATATTTGTCCCGAATATCCTCAACTACATCACCGCATTTTCGCTTCTTAGAAATCGAATCTTCATCAAACAATTCTATCTGTGGAGTCTCAACTGATCCATGCAGTTTGGTCACACCTATTCCTATCAGCCTTACTTTTTTTGTCAGGATATCCTTCTCCGGAAGAAGCCCCAATGCGGTCTTATAAATAGTTGTGACATCATCCGTCATCGAATTAAGTGTTACCTCTCGAGTAATGGTTTTGAAGTCTGAATATCTAACTTTCAGTCTGACAGTCCTGGCCAGAAATTGTGCTTTTTTTAATCGGGTTACTACTTTATCTGTGAGAGTGATCAGCAATGACTTCAGAAATATCAAATCCGAGCTGTCTTCATACAAAGTATGTTCATGCGACATCGACTTCTCGTCTTCCATCTCATCATAGCTGTGCACCGGGGTATCGGACAAACCACGCGCCATTCGGCTTAGGTGCTCTCCATGAAGACCGAAATGCTGACTCAGCTTTTTTTCTGGATAATCCTTTAGATCTCCAATGGTTTTAATTCCCAGTCCCAGGAGAGCCTTTTCTGTTTGAGGACCCACCCCGCGCAGTTTCCTGATCTCCATTGGAAAAAACTTATCTTCCAACTCATGCATCCATAGAGTATTCAGCCCGTCGGGCTTGTTCATGTCAGAGGCTGTTTTGGCAAGCAGTTTATTCTCTGCAATACCTACCGTACAAGTGAGTTGCAGCTTATTCTTGATGCATTGCTTTAAGTGTTTGGCAAGATTTTTTGGATTCTTATAGAGTTGGTACGAATCTGTCACATCGAGATAGGCTTCATCTATAGAGGCTGGTTCGACAATCGGTGTATAATTGTTCAATATATCCAGAATCTGAGCGGAGATATAAACATAATTGGTAAGGTTGCCTCCAACAAAAATCGCATGCGGGCACCGGCGCCGTGCCTCAGTTGAAGACATCGCAGAATGGATTCCGTATCTTCTGGCCTCATAGGAACAGGCCGCCACGACTCCTCTATGTCCCGCATCTCCCCCTACAATTATCGGCTTGCCCCTTAGCGCCGGGTTTTTCATCTGCTCAACCTGGGCAAAGAAAGCGTCCATGTCGATATGCAGGATGACACGCTTCATGATACTTTATCCGAATGCTCGTTCCTTGCCTATTATATTTCTCATCATGGATATCTGACCGGCATGATAGAACTCATGGTTACATAGAAATAAGAGCGCTTCCTGGGGCGGGATATTCCAATCCGGGGCCAGTTCCTTAGCGGTTTCAAGTTCCACTTCAGGTATTTCTTCCAGAGCCCGATACAGTTCTTTCCGATTAGCTTCAAAATTATTCCTGATCTCCTCCATGGAGGGATATTTCGAGGGATCCTCTTCCATCTCCTTTCCACCCCTGAATAGTTCATCCCAGTCATGCGGGATATCCGGAGATCCGCCGGCAACATTGACCATATAACCGTTGGCATTGGCAATATGCCCTGCGATCCAGCGAATATGGTTCAGGTTATCCTTACCCCTTTCCAGGGACTCCTCATCATTGATCTCATCCCATAGCTTTTTCAAAGCGCCCTCATTCTGTTTTAACATAAATCCCAGCGCCTGTTTGATATTCATTTTTCCTCCTTTTTAACTGCAGAAGTTGTGGTTTTTATTAAAGAGAACGAGCCTTTTAAAATATAGTTCTATTCTACCCACAACTTTGTCAGGAGCCAGTGGGAATTTTTCTCGTCATAGGAGAGCTGGAAAAAATTGGAGGCGTCATCCAGAACCGCAAAATGCCTCAGCTTATACTGCCCGACATCGGTTTTCCAGTCACCGGTGACACGTGTAATTTTATAAACCCTGCCGTTCCACCTGAATTTCAACGGCTTCAGTTTATATCCTTCGAATAATGCTATTACATCTATGTCGTCTTCAATATCCTGGTACATTCAAACACGACCCCCTGACTTTCTGCCAATCCTTAAGTCAGCTTACATTCTGCGCATCAAGCCGATTACTTTACCTGCCAGATAAAAATCCTCGGAGTCTCTGTCCACCTCGATCGGAAAGAACTCCGGGTTGGCAGGTTCAAGATAGATCACATCATCCTGGGGACGATAACGCTTGACCGTTGCCTCTCCCCCGATCACCGCCACGACTATCTCCCCGGCTTCGGCCGTCTCCTGCTTTTTCACCAGCACAAAATCGCCGTCATTGATCCCGGCTTCGATCATTGATTCACCGTTCACACGCAGCATGAATACATCACCGGTGGGCAAAAAGGATTCATCGATCGCATAAAACCCTTCAGAATTTTCCTCGG